>JANYJD010000082.1 GCA_025358555.1 Rhodoferax sp. | reverse complement strand
GCGGTCACCATTGGGGTAATAGTTTTTGCGCAGGCCGACCCGGCGAAAACCCTGGCTGTCGTACACATGCATGGCGCGCCCATTGCTTGCGCGCACCTCCAGCCACAGCCACTGCGCGCCCTGGCCGCGCGACCAGATGGCCAGCGCATCCAGCATCACGCGGGCCCAGCCCTGGCGCTGGCAGTCAGGAGCCACGGTGATGTTGAGCAAATGAACCTCGTCCACGCCCTTCATGGCCACAAAGTAGCCCAGCAAAACATCGTCTGCCATCAGCAGTTGCGACTGATAGCCAGACCTCAGCGCATCCAGGAAGTTGGCTTGCGACCAAGGGTGCGCATAGGCACGTTGCTCCACTGCAACCACCGCCGAAAGACGCTCCAGGCAGTCCATGCGAAACGGCTCGAACCGGGCACCTGTTGATTTGAGGACTGCACTCATGGCGTGATGGTTATGGCTTGCTGGCGGGGCTTGATCGGGCTGCTGCACGTATTGTGCAACCTTATGAAGGGCTCGATCTGCAGCCGTGTCCACAGCCGTATCTGCAGCCGTATTCGCAGCCGTTTTGGTAGTCTAGTCCGCAGTCTTATGCAGCCGCCTTCTCCAGCAAGCGTTCCTGCGTGGTTTTAGCCACTTTATCGCGAATGTAAATCGGCAATGCCTGGTCGGCGGGCACCGCGTGGCCTGCCACCAGCAAAGCCGGCGCCAGGCGCAGCATGGCGCTGGCGGTGGGCAAGGCGTGGATGCGAATGGCGTTGCTGCCAGGCATGCGGTCGCCATACGCCGCAAAGGCGTTGCCCGCCATGGCCCAGCCGTCGTCAAGCGCCAGATTTTGAGGCGTAATCAGGCTGTAGCCGTTTTGTTGCTTCCATAAGCCGCTATTAAATTCATAATATGCGGCATACACCTCGTCCATGCGCGCGTCCAGCACAGCCAGCACACGGAAGCGCCCGGTGACGACATCCCGCGCCGCCATTGACGCATTCAGCCGCGCCTCTTCCGCCACCGCCAGCAAGGTGTCGACCGGCAGCACGGGCACCACCGCGCCAAACGCCAGCCCCTGCGCCACCGAGCATGCCGTGCGCAACCCGGTGAAAGAGCCCGGGCCCTGCCCAAAAGCAATGGCGTCAAGTTCATCGAACCGCAGATGGGCCTGTTGCATGAGCTGCTGGATGGCGGGGATCAGCGTGGCGGAGGCTTGCGCGCCGCCCGCGCCCGTGTGCTGCCAGACTTGCGCCGCCGCGCCCGCGCCGCCGGCGCCGGGAGCAGCGCTCAAGCCGCGCTGGACGGCAATGGACATGGCGTCGGTGCTGGTGTCGAAGGCGAGCAGGTTCATGGGCCTCATTTTAGCCATAAAATCGGGCGCTATCCCTTGTCCACTGTGCATGAATAGCTACTGTTAACAGAGCAACGAAGGGTTGTTTGGACGAACCCATTCAAAGCTGGCCAGGGTTTCAGTCGAGCCACATCTGGCGCGGGCCGACCTCGCCAAACCCGAGTTCATTGCGACGGGTGCTTGCACGTGCCACATCACTTGCCTGTCCATCGGGCTGCACCGGCGCCCTGGCGCTGTTGACCCGCGCTGCAGCCGGGCAAGCCCCGGTGGCGATGTAGGTCAGCGCGGCGGCGGTGCGCTGCTCAGCCGGGTCGCCCAGCTGGCGCGCCAGGTCGTCTGCCACGGCACAGGTGGGCGCAAAGCCGGTGCCGTAGTCGCTGAAGCCCACGGCGTTGGCGGTGATGAAGTTGACGGCGTTGTAGGTGAGGCCGCAGGCGTCCCGGGGCAAGAACCCGTATGGCTTGCCAAAGCTGGTGCTGCCGATGGTGATGACGGGTTTGAACGGGCGCAGGCCGTTGATGAGCAGCTCGCTGGCCGATGCCGTGGCCGCAGACGTGATGACGAAGACGCGGCTCAGGTTGTCCAGCGGGGTGGAATCCTGCTGGCTGGCCTTGGCGGCAAAGTAGGCGCTGAAGGTCTGGGTGAAATTGCGGTCGGTGTTTTTGGCGTTGAAGCGGAAACCGGCAAACACCTTTCCATCCAGCGCAGGGCCGGCGATAAGGCTGGCCAGGTTGCGCGCCTGCGTGGTGCTGCCGCCGCCGTTGTAGCGCAAGTCGAGCACCAGCTCGCTGATGCCTTCGGTCTTGAAGCGCTCGAACGCGGCGCCCAGCGCATCGGCGCCTGAGCTGATGAATTCCTGGTACGCCATGTAGCCCACGCGGGCCCCGTTGGGTGCGTCCATCACGCGCACCTCCAGCACCGGCGACAGCGGGTACGCAGCTGAATTGACGTTGAACGCCCGCGCCATGCCAGAAGAGTCAATCACGTCAAATTTGCGAGCTACCCCAGCAACACTGACGCGCGCTGGCAGCCCACCGACAATCTGCACCGGGCTGTAGCCGTCAATCGTGACGATGGTGTCGCCACGGCGTAGCCCGGCCAGGCCGATGGGGCTGAGCGGCTCCACCGCGCGCACCTTCAGCACGGTTTGCGTGGCATCAGCCCAAGCCAGCGAGTAGCCATATCCGGTGAGTTGGCCGTCCCCAAAGAACTGCATGAACTCTGTGGTGCTTTGCGCAAAACTGTAGCGGTCCACCGGCGCATAAAGCAGACTGGCGAAGTACTGCGGCAGCGTGCTGGCCGCAGCATCAGGCGCGCGCTGCTGGTCGGCCCAGAAGTACTGGTCGTTCATGTAGTCGCGCAGCCAGGCGCGCTGGCCGGGCGCGTCGCACGATGCCGGGTCGGCGGGGTAGCCGCTGGTGAGCTGGGTTGGCGTGGGTAGGCTTGTTGTGGCCTTGGGGTCGCCGGCGGGGCTGTCAGTTCCGCCGCCGCAACCGGTCAGCAGCGCACCGGTGAGCGCAATGACCCGGAGATCAAATTTCGGGGCCTTCTTTTTCATGTTTTCAGGAGCTGAAGATCACCACAGAGTTGCCGCACCAATCGGGACGGCTCTGCAGGCAACCGGTCACCCCGCCACACCACATGCTGGTCCGCGCGGCACAGAACGAGCTTGTGAGCGTAGGCGGCTGGGATGGGTGCCACCGGACTGGCCTGCACGTCCAACACCGAGAGCGGCATGCTGCGCGCCTGCGCAGCCGCCACCAACGCACTCACATCCACCGTCGCATCAAACCGCAGCAGCGTGTACCCCGGCCCAAAGGCATCGTACAAAGAGCGCCCGTCTGCCAGCCAGAAGTGTGGCGCGCGGCAACCTGGCACGGTGGAGGGTGTGAAGCCGCCCATTGAGTAAACCGGTGGCGGCTGCGCTTCATGCGCGATGATGGGCGAGCCTGCATAGAAGTAGCCAAAGTTAAGCCCGGCGCAGCAAAACTGCTGCACGTTGAGGTCATAAGCGGCCTGGCCTGCGTCTAGGCGCAGTGCGTCACCCGCAGGCCCAGCCTCTTCAATGTTGGCGGGCACGGCGCGCCTCATCTTGATCATCTGCTGCGCATGGTTCATGGCGAACTGCGACACCTGCTCGGTGATGGGCTGGCGCTCGGCCTCGTAGGCGTCCAGCATCGCCTCTGCCGCCCAGCCTTGCAGGTGCGCGGCCAGCAGCCACGACAGGTTGATGGCGTCGGCAATGCCGGCGTTCATGCCGTAGCCCGCGTAGGGCATCCACAGGTGGGCGGCGTCGCCTGCCAAGAACACGCGGCCATTGCGAAACCGGTCGGCCACCAGGCGCCGGCCCACCCAGTCTTCTTTGCTCAGCACTTCATACTCAAAATCCGCGCCCACACCCAAAATGTTGCGGATGCTCTGGTCGCGGTTTACCGAATCAAAGTCGGGCTCGTCGGGGCTCAGGTGGTTGTGGATCAGCCAGTCTTGTTTGCCGTCAATGGTGAACACGGCGCCGCAGCGGCGCGGATTCATGGCATAGCTGGCCCAGGCCGGTTTGCCCGGAATCAACCCCATGAGCTGAGGCGCGCGGATGTAGGTGGACTGCACGCGCTGGATGATGGCCGTGCCTTCAAGCTTTGTGCCAATCTGTTTGCGCACTTCGGAGCGGCCGCCGTCGCAGCCGACCATGTAGCGGGCCCGAATGCGTCGTGTGTTACGCCGCGTGTTGCTTTGCGCCGCGCCCGAATCCAGATCCAGCCCAGTGGCAACGACACCGTTGGCGTCTTGCTCAAACGTGGTGACCTGCGTGCGGTTGAGCAGCGTGACGCCGGGCAACCTGGCCGTGTGCTCCAACAGGATCGGCTCCAGGTAAATCTGGTTGATGCGGTGCGGCGGCTCGGGTGTGGGCCACCAGCCGTCTGGGCCCGTGGTGTCGGTGTAGCGGTCTTGCCGGCACGGGATGGGGATGCGCGTCAGCTCCTGCCCGGTGACTGTGGCGCGGAACACCACATCGTTGGGATAGTCCACGGGCAGCCCGGCATCACGCACTTTTTGCGCCACGCCCAGGCGGCGAAACTGCTCCATGGTGCGGGCCGCCACATGGTTGCATTTGACGTTGGGCGGCTCGGCGTAGCGGCGTGTTTCTGCAATCACCACCTGGATGCCGCGCGAGGCCAGGTCCATCGCCAGTGTGAGGCCGACCGGCCCAGCGCCGACGATGAGTACGTCACATTTCAGGTCGCTCTTGATGTCATTCATGGCGCTGTGCTCATTCCAGTTTGGTGCCGGCGGTCTTGATGACCTTGGCCCATTTTTGAATCTCCGACTTGATGTACTGCTCAAACTCATCGGCCTTCATCGGCGCGGGCTCCATGCCCAGGTTGCGCATGGCGCTGCGGATCTCGGGATCGTTGAGCGCAGCCACCATCTCGGCATTGAGCCGCGCAATCATGGCAGGCGGCGTGCCCGCCGGGGCCACCACGCCAAACCAGCCGGTGGACTCATAGCCCGGCACGCCGGCCTCTGCAAACGTCGGCACATCGGGCAGCATGGGCAGCCGCTGCGCGCTGGTCACCGCAAAAGCCACCAGCTTGCCCGCATTGATCTGCTGCAGGGACGATGTCAAATCGACCATCGCCAGCGGAATCTGCCCCGCCAGCGCGTCCAGCGCCGCCGGGCCCGAGCCGCGGTACGGCACATCCACCAGCTGCACGCCTGCCATCTGCGAGAAAAGCTGGCTGGACAAATGCATGGCCGTGCCATTGCCGCCATGGCCGACCGAAAATTTGCCCGGCGCAGCCTTGGCTTGCGCAATCAGCTCGCGCAGGGATTTTGCAGCTACCGATGGATGCCCCACCAGCACAAAAGGAATGCCCGCCAACAGCGTTACCGGTTTGAAATCGCGCACCGCGTCATACGGCATCTGCGCATACAGGCTGACGTTGACCGCCAGCCCGCCCGCCGCGCCCACACCCAGTGTGTAGCCATCCGGCGCGGCCTTGGCCACAATCGCCAAACCAATGTTTCCGCCCGCGCCGGGCCGGTTGTCCACCACCAGCTGCTGGCCCAGCTTCTCGCCCAGCCGTGGCCCCAGCATGCGCACCACCGCGTCAGCGCTGCCGCCCGGCGGAAATGTGACGACCATGCGGATGGGCTTGTTGGGATAGTCGGCGCTGGCGGTCTGGGCGTGGCTGGTGGCTGCCAGGGTCAAGGCCAGGGCGCTGGCGGTGATCAGCAGCGCGGTGGGGAAGAGGCGATTCATGGCGTTTCCTGGGTCAACGGGCGTGAGAGGGGTAATTTCATCAAAATTAGCAGTCAAAACGGGCTGTAGACCTTGTCCACAGTGCATGAATAGCTATTAACATGGTAGCAAATTGATTTGAGCCGTCTTTTTTTTTCTGAATCATCACCACCGCAGCGCACAGTCTACGCGGACACGAGCCAACGCAGGCGCGGGTCCAACACCTGGCCGTGACATCGTTAAAGGCACAATGACCCGACTAGAAAAAACGAACCCAAACCAGGCCATGGCGCATCTTCCAGAATTTGATCGGGCGGAAATCTTCAACTCAATCGGTGCTGCCAAAGCAGAGTTGGCCGATGACTTCCTGGATTTGCTGACGAGTCATCGAAATGACGAGCCGTTCTATTTCAAGCTGTGCGAACGCCGCAAGCCTGGCTCTGGCGACGCGACCCTCGTTGCAGGCATGTCAATGAGTTCACCGCATTTTGAGGAATTTTTGACCTTTCCAGAGGCAAAAGGTGGACCTTCAGGCGGGATTCGTGTGGGCTACAAGAACTGCCATAGGTATTTCAACAACACAGAATTTGTCTCGTTGGCCAAAGGAGGCTGGATCGGCACTTCTGCCCAAGGTAGCGACTTTATGAAAAAAGTCGTGGTGGCCAGTTTTGAAGGGAAACGGGCACTCGTCTATGCCTTGATTGAAATCCCTGAACAGAACACGGCTCAATTGCGTGGCAGTCGGAGATCGAAATAGGTGTGCAAAACTATGATTGACCATCCCTCCCCCGCATCCGCGATGCTGCTTGAGCGCATTCTCAGCTTGCCGGAAAGCCGCATGCTGGACGTCAAGCGTGTGTCCGGCAAGATGGTGCAAAAGGCGTTGGAAACCTTGTGCGCCTTTGCCAACACCGACGGTGGCGTGTTGGCGCTGGGAATTGAAGACCCGGCCAAGGCCAAAGGGCCGCAGCGCGTCCATGGTGTGCAGGAGAACCCGGAAGCCATTGACGAATTGCAACGCAAGGTGCGCACGCAGTTCAAGCCCGCTATTGACGGCATCGTCTTTAGGCGGCTGGCCTGCACTTTGCGCGACGGGCAAGCCGGGCACGTGGTGCTGGTGCAGGTGGGCAAAAGCGCAGATGTACATTCCATCGTGGACGACGGGACGTGGACGCGACTGGATGCTAGCAATCGCGAAATGTTGGCATCCGAGATTACTGATCTGGCGTATCAGCGTGGCGTGCGCAGCGCTGCCAGCGAGCTTGTGCCGGTTCATCTGGACTTGCTTGAAACGCCGACATGGCGCACCTTTGTTGCCTCGCGTGGATTGAAGGTAGGCACGACGGCAGAGCAATTGCAGCGCATAGGTTTGGCCGACAGCACAAGCGGGGAGCCGAGGCCCACGCGCGCAGCCGTGCTGCTGTTTGCTGACGAGCCGGGCAGTTTGCTGGCAGCGCATGGATCGCGCGCTGACATCCGGTTGATGGTGTACAGCGGCAAAACAGTCACGCCGGGTGCGCTGCCCAACATGCGCAAAGCCCCGCTGACGATACGCGGCCCGCTGATTGTGCAAATTGACGATGCCGTCAAAGCCGTGCTGCGTGAGCTGGAAGAAGGTTTAACCCTGGCCAGCAGCGGCTTCAAGACCAAGCATGTGTACCCTGAGCGAGTGGTGAAAGAGGCCATTGTTAACGCGGTAGTTCACCGCGACTATCGTTTGAACCGCGATATTTTTGTGCGCATTTTTGACGACCGCATTGAGGTTGAAAGCCCCGGCACCTTCCCCGGCAACATCACGGCGGGCAATATTGCGCGCACCGGCAGCAAGGCGCGCAACCCACTTATCGTGCAAAACCTGCGCGAGTTTCCTGCGGCGCCCAACATTGATGCGGGTGAGGGCGTGAAAATGATGTTTGCCGAAATGGCCGCAGCCAAACTGTACCCGCCCCGCTACAGCCGAAACACCGAGGCAGCCATTGAGAGCGTGACGGTGACATTGCTTAATTTGGAGCGCCCCAGCATGTGGAACGCGGTGAGTGACTGGATTGACCGGGAGGGTCCTATTGCCAACAGCAAACTGCGCGAGATTTCAGGCTTGGACACACTTGCTGCCTCCAAGCAGCTAAAGAGTTGGGTGGGCCAAGGTATTCTGGTGGCTTTGCCAGCCGTTTCGCGCCGGAACGCCAAATACACCAAGCCTGAGTTGCTGGCTCTACCCGCTGATTCATTATCTTTGAGGTTGGATAATGAAACTGAAAAAACGGAAAACCTTTTTTAAATCAAATGCTTACGATGATCGTCATTATCTGGAGCTGCATTTCTCAGGAATAAGCCTAGGGACTGGGTCGTTGGAAGCGGTGCCAAAGACGGCCTGACCGACGGGCGTGCGATGTCGGCTGGGCTGCTTTCAATTTCATTATCCAAGTGCTCTGGATAATGAAATTGAAAATGGCGAAATCTCCTTATTTATCAACAATCTACAGCCAACTTCATTATCCAAATCTGTGTTTTTAACCATGAAAACCGGCAACAGACGTCACTGGATGCTGCCTGCAAAGTACAGATAGAAGCGTGAATTGCCTGACCTGCTGTCGGCGAGAACCTGAAACTGGCGCCCCAAATACGGTTTGCGCGCGAATTTGACCGCCAAATCAGGCCCCAGCCCTTATCCCACTTGCATTAACAGCTACTAATTTAATATTATTTACCTTCACCCCCCGCACCCCAAACAATATCCCCAGCGTCACCATGGCCAGGCCGGCCCAGAGGTTCCATGACAGCGGTTCGCCCAGAAAATACGCCGCGCCCAGGGCTGATGAGCCGGGCACGATGGCGGTGAACAGGGTGCTGCGCACGGGGCCGAAGTACTGGATCATTTTGGTGAAGGTGATTCCCGAGATGACCACTGAGCCGACTCCCTGAAACAGCATCTGGAACACAAATGCACCTGTTGGCGCGGTCGCCAGATGGCTGGGGATGGCATGCAGCGCCACCAGCACGCCGTAGGCCGGCAGGTAGGTGAAAAACGCGAACACGGTGATGGCGACAGTGGCGCGCACGGCGTCCAGCCGGTAGCGGCGCGCCAGCACGCTGTAGACCGACCAGCAAAAGGCCGCCAGCATGAAGAGCACGTCTCCCTTCCAGACGCTGCCGCCGTCAAACGCGTGCAGCAGGCTGGCGCCGCCCACCAGCAGGTCGCCCGCCACAATGCAGGCCAGGCCGGCCACGCGAGCGGGCCGAAGGCGCTCGCCCAGCACCAGCACGGCCAGCAGCGCAGTCCACAGCGGCAGGCTGCCGGGCAGCAGCACCGAGCCATGGGCGGCTGGCGCAAATACAAAGCCGTTGTAGGCCAGCACCCCGTACAGCAGGCCGCCAAACAGGCCGGTGGTGGCGGTGACGCGCCATGACAGGGGCGACAGGCCGAAGAAGGATGACTGCCGGGCGATGGCGTCTGGCGAAACGCTTGACCTTTGCGTGTCTGCATCGCCCGCCCTGCCTACATGGCCTACATGGCCCGCCTTGTCCACAAGACTCGCTGCGCTCGCAGGGCGCGCCCGCGCCCGGTCGCGCCGCACCAGCCACCAGCCCCAGGGCAGCAGAATCAGTCCCGCGCCCAGCAACCGCGCCAGCACAATGTCATAGGGCGTCAGCACATTGCCCCGGGCCGGATCTGTGGTGGCGCGGGCGATGATGATGAAGGCCGTCCAAATGAAAATGGTGACGACCGCCGCGAGCACGCCTGCGGCTTTGGGAGACAGGGTTGGCTTGGGTGGGGCCGGGGTGGCTGTGGAAGCGGTTGAGGCTGCAGACGAGGGCATGGTTTTGATTATCGACCGGGCGCCGGGCGGTAGACTTGGCATCAATGCGCCATCATCATTTCCTTCAAGCCCGCAGCCGGGCTTCTCGCCCTGCCTGGCCTAGTGTCTTCTGCGGCCTGTTTGTCACAGCCACCCTGCTTGCCAGCGCTGCCACCGCCCAAACCCTGCCGCCCGAGGTGGACGCCGCCCTGCAGCGCGCCAAAGTTCCGCGCGAAGCGGTCACCATGCTCGTGGTCGAGGCGCAAGGCAAAGCCCCCGCGCGCCTGAGCCACCGCGCCGATGTGCCGGTCAACCCCGCATCTGTCATGAAGCTGGTGACCACTTACGCCGCGCTTGATCTGCTGGGCCCGGCCTTCACCTGGAGCACGCCGGTGGTTGTGGAGGGCGCGGTGCGTGACGGCACGCTGTTTGGCAATCTGTACATCAAGGGCCAGGGCGATCCCAAGCTAGTGTCGGAGCGGCTGTGGCTGCTGCTGCGCCGCGTGCAGGGGCTGGGCATCAAAACCATTGCGGGCGACATTGTGCTGGACCGCAGCGCGTTTGAAAACGTCGAGGTGGACCCCGCCAGTTTTGACGGCGAACCGCTGCGCCCCTACAACGCCGCGCCAGACGCGCTGCTGCTCAATTTCAAATCGGTGGTGATGACCTTTGTGCCCGACCGCACCGCCAACACCGCCCAGGTGCAGTACGAGCCGCCGCTGGCCGGCGTGCAGATGCAGGCCAGTGTGCCGCTGTCGGGCGGTGACTGCAATGACTACCGCGCCGCACTCAAGGCCGATTTTGCGGACGCCACGCACATCCGCTTTGGCGGCAGTTACGCGGCCAGTTGCGCCGAGAAAGTCTGGGCCGTGGCGTATGCCGATGCCAAAAACTACGCCGCGCGCGCGGTGGAAGGCATGTGGCGCGAGATGGGTGGCAAGCTGGCCGGGGCCGTGCGTGAGGGCCGCGTGCCCAGCCCGCAGGGCATAGCCTTGAAGCCCGCGTTTGAAGTGACTTCCCCGTCCTTGCCCGAGGTGATTCGCGACATCAACAAATACAGCAACAACGTGATGGCGCAGCAGCTATTTTTGACGCTGAGCTTGCAGGCCAAAGCGGCGCTGTCCGGTGCTTCTGGCCCGTCCGGCAGCACCGCCACACTCGCCGCCTCACGCGAGGTAGTGCAACGCTGGTGGCGCAGCACCGTCAGCGCCCGTGCCGATGACATGCCCACGATCGACAACGGCTCAGGCCTGTCGCGCACCGACCGCATCACAGCCCAGGCGCTGGCACGGCTGCTGCAATCCGCGTACGCATCGCCCTACATGCCCGAGCTTATGTCGTCGCTGCCCATCACCGGCGTGGACGGCACGCTGCGCCGCAGCCGCACCGCTGCGCGGGGCAGCGCGCACCTCAAAAGCGGCACATTGCGAGACGTGGTGGGCGTGGCTGGCTATGTGCTGGCGGCCAGTGGCAAACGCTATGCTTTGGTGATGATCGTCAACCACCCCAATGCCATCGCCGCGCGCCCGGCGATTGAGGCGTTGCTGGACTGGACCACGAAAGACAATTAAGCCCATGCCCGCAATCGACACTATCGGCTACATCGCTGCCGTCCTCACCACCGGCAGCTTTTTGCCACAGGCCTGGCACACGTTCCAGACCAAAGATGTGAGCGGCATTTCGCTGACGATGTACAGCGCCTTCACACTGGGCGTCACGCTCTGGCTGGCTTACGGATTGCTGCTGGGGGCCTGGCCGATGATCGTAGCCAACATCATCACGCTCACGCTGGCTGTGGCGATTCTGGCGATGAAGCTGCACTATGGCAAGCCGGGAAAAACCGCTGGCAACAGACCACCGCAAAGCGTGCCGCCCGCGCGTTGAGGTTCAAGGCGCGACCGCCGCGCTGGACAGAGACGACAGCGCCTTGGTCAGATTCTCGACCGCCGGGCACTGCGCTGCGCCATGGCGTTGCGCCAGATACGCGGGGTCGTTGTAACCCACCCAGACTTGGCTCGACGCGTCTTCCCACACCAGCGCCTTGAGCGGCAGGTCAATGCCGGCCGACTGCGCGCATTCCATCAGCGGCGTGCCGCCTTGGGGGTTGCCAAAAATCAGCAGCTCGGTCGGGCGCAGCGTCTTGCCGATCTTGGCCGCGCCCGCCGCGTGGTCGATTCGCGCAAACACCGTCAGGCCGCGCTGCTTGACGACGTCTTCAAGCCGGTTCATGGTGACGCTGGCGCTGTGTGGGCTTCTGATGGCAATCAGGCCGTCGGCTGCGCTGGCCAGCGAGGCGATTAACAGCAGCAGCGGCAACAGCAGGGTGGGTACAGGTTTCATGGCAAGTTCCTTTGGGGTGTCTGGAATGGATCAGAGGCGGGGGGCAGAAAGGGTCCGTCGGATGGCGTTACCCTTTCTTACAGACAAATTCTGACAGGCCAGCCGCTACTGCCCCGCTCGCCCATGTTGCCGGGGGGCCCGTCAGCTTGCCGCGGCCCGAGCCAGCCGGTCCGCCACGCCCTGCCATTCAGGCGCATCGGGCGGGTTCTCGACCCAGATCAGCTTGACGCCCTGGTTGTCAAACTCGCGAAGCACTGCAAACAGTTGCTGCGCCGTGGCGGCGGCGTCATCGGGCATGCGCCTGCGCACGACTTTGCTGGAGGCGCTGCGCAAAATGGCGCGGGAGTACGTGGCGATGACGGGCTGGCCGCTGCCCTTGGCGTCCATGTCAGCGCCCAGCATGTCCAGCGCCGTCTGCAAGGCGCGCGCGTCCATCAGGCGCAGCTTGGCGTTTGGCGCATAGTGTGCTTCCAGCGTTCCAGAGGCCCGCGGCCCTTGTCCCATGTGCACAGGCAGCTCTTTTTTTAGAATCACTGGTTGACTGCAGGCCGCCTGCAGCTGCGCTGGCGTGATGGCCCCGGGGCGCAGCAGAACCGGCACACTGCGGGTGCAGTCGACGATGGTGGACTCAATGCCCACGTCACACGGTCCGCCATCGAGGATCAGCAAATCCGCGCCAAATTCGCCCTGCACATGGGCCGCCGTGGTCGGGCTGACGCGGCCAAACTGGTTGGCGCTGGGGGCAGCCAGGCCCCAAATGGGACGGGCGCTGCCCACTGCCCCTGACGCCACCACGTTGATTGCATCACCCGGTGCTTGATGGCCTGGAACAGCTTGCGCCCCATCAACAAGCAGCGCCTTGAGCAGCGCCTGCGCCACCGGGTGCGATGGGCAGCGCAGGCCAATCGAGTTTTGGCCACCGGCTGCCGCTTTGGCCACGCCGTCGCGGCGCGGCAAGATCAAGGTCAGCGGGCCAGGCCAGAAGGTGGCGATGAGCCGGGTCGCAAACTCGGGCACATGCTCTGCGAAGTGCGCAACGCCACTGGCATCGGCCACATGCACGATCAACGGGTGGTCAGCCGGGCGGCCCTTGGCGGTGAATATTTTGGCTACGGCTTGGGCGCTGTCGGCGTCGGCTGCGAGGCCGTAAACTGTCTCAGTCGGGAGGCCAATAATGCCTCCAGCCCTTATCAATAGCGCACATTCTGCTATTGATTCAGGATTTTTTCCATCGAGGATCACAACTCTGCCTCACTGGCGAACGGTTTGATACCGAGGATTTTTGCTGCCTGCGCTGCGGTCGCGCGCACTGCAGCAATGCTTGGGCCGGTGATGTTGAGGTGGCCCATCTTGCGGCCTTTGCGTGGTTCTGTTTTGCCGTAGAGATGCAGGTGGGTGCCGGGCAGGGCGAGGATTTTGTCCCATGCTGGAGAGGCAGAATTGGGGTCGGGGTCAGAAGAATTGGGGTCAGAGTCCAATTTCGACGACTGTTTTTCTTCGCCGGTCAGAGGGTTGTCCTGAATTGGAATCTGACCCCAATTCTTCAAACCCGCGTTCTTCTTTTTCCCCACATTTCCAAACCACAAATCCCCCAGCAGATTGAGCATGATGGCGGGGCTGTGCTGGCGCGGCTGGGCGAGCGGCAGGCCGGCCAGGGTGCGCACTTGCAGCTCAAACTGCGACACATCGCAGGCGTCCATGCTGTAGTGGCCGCTGTTGTGCGGGCGCGGTGCGATCTCGTTCACGACCAGGCGCAGCGTCTCTTTCTTGGCGTTTGAATTTGCAGCAGCACTGCCACTCACGCCGTCAGACACCACAAAAAACTCGACGCACAGTACGCCTACATACTGCAACTCATTTGCTATTGATTTAGAAGCTGATACTGCACGTCCGACAAGGGCTGCAGGCAGATTCCCCTTGCAAACCTCAGTCACCGCCAAAATGCCGTCGCGGTGCAGGTTGCGCTGCACCGGCAGGTTGACGCAGGTGCCGTCGCGCCCGCGCGCGATGATCACCGAGCACTCGGCTTTCAAGGCCAGTTTTTTCTCAAGCACGCAGGGCACGCGCTTGAGCGTGTCCCACGCGGTAGTTAGCTCGGAGCGGTTTTTGACGCGTATCTGGCCCTTGCCGTCATAGCCCATGCGTGCAGTTTTCAAAATGCCGGGTAGCAGCGTGCGGTCAACCGCTGCCAGTTGCTCAGACGTTTCGATCACCGCGTAGGGCGCGCACGGCACGCCGCAGCGCACAAAATGCGCCTTCTCCGCAGTGCGGTCCTGCGCAATGCTGACGGCTTGCGCGGCAGGGGCCACGGGCCTCGTTCGCGCCAACGCCAGCAGCGCCTGCGCGGGCACGTTTTCAAACTCGGTGGTGATGGCAGCACAGACTTCTGCCAGCGCTGCCAACCCGGCCGGGTCAAGGTAATCGGTTTTTACGTGGTGGTGGCTCACCAGCCCGGCAGGGCTGGCCGCATCTGGGTCCAGCACCGCCGTGGCGTAGCCCATGGCTTGCGCGGCATGAACAAACATGCGCCCCAGTTGCCCGCCGCCCATTACGCCCAGGGTGACGGGCTTTCCATCCGCCGCCAAGCCGGGCAACAATGGCTTGGCGACAGCCGACGTTTTCACCGGTGCCTTGCTCATAAAACCGGCGGCACCGCCATGTCACGCGCGGCCTGCGTTTGCGCAGCGCGGTACTCGTCCAGCTTGGCGCGCAGGGTCGGGTTGTCGTTGGCCAGCATCGCCACCGCAAACAGCGCCGCATTGGCCGCGCCTGCGTCGCCAATGGCAAACGTGGCCACCGGCACGCCCTTGGGCATTTGCACGATGCTGTGCAGCGAATCCACACCGTGCAGGTGTTTGCTGGCCACCGGTACGCCCAGCACGGGTACCGTGGTTTTGGCTGCCAGCATGCCGGGCAGGTGCGCCGCGCCCCCGGCCCCGGCGATGATGGCTTTGAGGCCGCGCGCCACGGCTTGTTCGGCATAGGCAAACATGTCGTCGGGCATGCGGTGGGCCGACACCACCTTCGCCTCATGCGCAATGCCGAAGTGTTGGAGAATCTGCACTGCGTGCTGCATCGTGTCCCAGTCTGAGCGGGAACCCATAAGAACAGCGACACTCACGCCGATTTGAATTTTGTTCATGCTTACAATTTTAGGTTGTTAAGAGTTTTACCCCGAGCCCTCCCAAAATGATCAATGTCACCGTCGAAAACTTTGATGCCGAAGTCATCGAAGCCTCTGCCCACACCCCTGTGCTGGTCGATTTCTGGGCGCCCTGGTGCGGGCCATGCAAGGTGATCGGGCCGCTCCTGGAGAAGATTGAGGCCGAGTACGCCGGGCGCTTCAAGCTCGTCAAGATCGACTCTGACCAGGAGCAGGAGCTCGGCCAGGCCTTTGGCATCCGCAGCATTCCCACTTGCGTTTTGCTGGTGGACGGCAAGCCGGTCGATGGCTTTACCGGCGCGTTGCCCGAGGGGCAAATCAAGGCGTTTCTGGACAAGCACGTGCCCGCGCAGGACATTCTGGAAGCCGAGGTGACGGGCGTTGAAGTGTCCGATGCGCCCGCGCTGGACGACCCCACCGCCGTGCGAGAAGCCCTGCACCAGGCAGTGCTCAAAACCCCGGACAACGACGACGCGCGGTTTGACTACGTCAAGCTCTTGCTGACCGAAGGCGACACCGACGGTGCCAAGGTCGCCTTTGCCCCCGTGATCGCCAAGACCGGCCTGGTGCGCAAGTTCGATTCACTGCAGCGCTGGATAAACGCTATAGATTCAATAACTGCTCATGCAGGCGGGGCAAGGGCTACAGCCAATTTTGATGAAAAAATTGCGGTAAACAAGCGGGATTTTGACGCCCGCTTCGCAAAAGCGCAGTCGCTGATGGCCGCGCAGCAGTGGACCGCTGCTATGGACGAACTGCTGGAGATTTTGATGCGCGACAAAGCCTGGAGCGACGAGCTGGCGCGCAAAACTTTCATCGCCATCCTGGACATCATCGAGCCGCCCAAAGTAAAGGTGGCCGATGGTCAAATCCCGCCAGCCGACCCCACCGTGGCCACCTACCGCAGGCGGCTGAGCAGCGTGGTGCTGAGCTAGTTGGGCTGGTTGGGCTGTTTGGTCCGGTTCGCCTCGATGAGTGGGTTGATTGAGGGCATGTGCGTTAGGCGCTAAGGCGCTGAGGCAAGGGCCGGGCTTGATTAATGCCCCAACAACCAGCGCGTCAAGGCAAACGCCAGGCCAAACAGGGCCGCATAGGCAAACACCGGCAGGCTGAAGGCGCGGCGTGACTCGCGCAATGCGCGCACCCGCTCCACCAGCAGGCCAGCGGCCACGGGGGCCACCAGGAGGTTGAGAATTTGCAGCCAGGGCAGGCGAATGGCCAGCAGGGGGAACAGCCACACGGTCACGGCCCCTGCCACGCAGCCGGTGAATATGGCCCAGCCGGTTTCCTGCATCACCGTGGTCGGTTTGTCGCGCCCGGTGACTTTGTACCAACCCGCCTTGAAAGCGCCGCCAAACACCTCAAAAATGAGCTGCAAGGCGAACTCACCGAAAAACTCAAACAGCAGCTCGAAAAGGGCTTCCAGCACGGGGGTCTCAAGCGCAGGGTGCGGGTGTAGCTGCCTGCTGCCGGGCTAGTCAGGAGGTGCTGGTGAGGCGCGCCATCGCCTCCTGGTACTTGGCGGCCGTTTTCGCAATGACCTCGTTCGGCACGCGCGGCGCGGGCGGGGTCTTGTTCCAGGGCTTGCCGTCTATCTGCACTTGCTCCAGCCAGTCGCGCACAAACTGCTTGTCGTAGCTCGGTGGGTTGATGCCTTGCGCAAAACTGGCCGAGTAGCTCTCAGCAGGCCAAAAGCGCGATGAATCTGGTGTCAGCACCTCGTCCATCAAGGTCAGGGTGCCTTGAGCATCCAGGCCAAATTCAAACTTGGTGTCGGCAATGATGATGCCTTTTTTGATCGCGATCTCGCAAGCAGACTTGTACAGCTGCAGGCTGATGTCCCGAATGCGGGTGGCCAAATCAAGGCCAATCATGTCTACCGTCTGCTCAAACGTGATGTTCTCGTCATGGTCGCCCACCGCCGCCTTGGCGGCCGGTGTGTAAATTGGCTCGGGCAACCGGGCCGCATTTTTCAGGCCGGGCGGCAGCTTGACGCCGCACACCGCGCCGCCATTCGCACCTTCCTGCTGGTATTCCTTCCAGCCGCTGCCCGCCAGGTAGCCGCGCACCACTGCCTCAACCGGCAGCGGCTTGAGCCGCTTGACCAGCATGGATCGGCCCGTCACCTGCGGCACCTCGGCCGCAGTCACCACGCTCTCGGGCGCATCGCCGGTGAGGTGAATCGGGCAGATATTCAGCCCCTGGGGGCCAAGCTTGTCAAACCTGAACAGCGCCATCTGCGTGAGCAGTGCGCCCTTGCCCGGAATGGGCTCGCCCATGATGACGTCAAACGCGCTCAAGCGGTCGCTGGCAACCATCAAAATGCGGTCAGTTCCGACGGCGTAGTTGTCGCGCACTTTGCCGCGCGCAAGCAAAGGCAGAGAGGTGAGCAGGGAGGTGTGCAGTGGGGACATCATTTTCTATGTCTAAAAGCTAACGGCGACACCAACTCATCTTGCCCCAACTATCAGCGACAAGGTCGCGGCGGCTGAGATGTCCCATATTGCGTTCAGCTTTTCTGTGATTTCGTCCTCAATCTGCGCCAAAGGAACGAAATCTGCGAGTTCATAAAATTGCTTTTTCCGCATCAACGATTCGGGTAATCCAAGTTTGCGGTTGTAGGCCGCAAAAACAGGCTCCAGAAACTCCTCGCTGACCTTCAAATCGCCATCCCACGGTGAAGGTTTTCCTAACTTACGCAGCGCCTCGGCAATTTCTGAGATTGACTGCTGCATGGCGTCTCTGCGCTGGGGACTCTGAGCTTGTTCTACCAAATCGTTGACCTGATCCACCACTCCGCCAGCTATAGCCCATGCAAGCAACGCCTCTTCAGTACATATGTAATTCTCAATCTCACGTTTTTTCCAAGACTCAAACCTCAAATAGGGATCCGGTGGCAGAGGTCTTGCAAGACGGTCAAATAGTGCTAATCCTTGTAAACTAGGAACTGCCTCTCGAAGGGCGTGGAATTTCTTCTGCGCCAATGGAGGATCATTAGTATCCAAATAATCGATGTACGCGCTAGACAACGCATCCCGAACTTTGTGGTTTAGCCGATGAGCAAGTCGTTCCAAAATTGCCGCGTCTGTTGAACCTTCCAGATATAAAACCCACTTCTTGGTTTCCGCATGCATGTAGTGCTCAAAACCAATCGAAAGCAGTGATTTCCTGAGTTGCGCGCCTTGGTCGTTTATTCGATGCGGGCTTCCAAGGAAGGCGATGACGGTATCCCTTCCTGCCGCCTCAGTCAGAACCACTTCTGAGTGGGTAGCCGCAATAATTTGGGACCCTGTTTGAGCCGCCACAGTCGTTATCAGGTCGTAGGTCTGTCGTTGTCGGAGCACCTCCAAATGCGCATCCGGCTCATCAAGCAAAATTGTCGAGCCCTTTGAGCTGTGGAGATAAGTCAGCAACAACAATGTCTGCTGCAACCCCCTGCCTGCAGATGAAATGTCAAGAGACACTTTTTCTGGAGTTTTGTAGGTTAGCGTCAACTCACCTCGAGCAGAATCGAACGCAGGGCGATCAAGCGCGACTCCGAAAAGCGATTGCACATGGCCTTTAACGTCCGTCCATTCGGGATTCTCGTGCAATGAATCACCGGCCACTGAAAAGCACAGGTTACGAAGCACCTCCGCCGTTCTTCCCTGACCGACAAGCACGTTTACCCGACCCACCGGAAGTAATGGCTCCTCAGACGCCAGCCCAGACATCGGCGGCAGGAATGCAACTTTGAGGACACCCGCGACCTCTTTCATTTGTTGAATATGGTCGTCCGTTAAAGGTATGGCGGTGGGACGACAAAATAGTGTCTCGGAGCTTGAGTAGTCAAAATCCAACCCTATCGACCAAGCGCGCTCCCGAGTAACTCCATCGCACACAACGCGAATCAGTATGTTCTCGGTAGTGGTTTTACCGTCACCATTGCGTTTGCCAGACCTAACGTGAGTATCTTTCCAAAGCAAATTTGTATGCGGAACTGGTAAAGAAAAAAGATCCTTCCGGTTGACGGTAACCCCAGTCCGCTTTCTCGCACTCGCTCCGACCGATTTCTCTGCAAGCCAAAGTGTCAAGCCCGAGTACCATAGTGAAAGGGCTTGCAAGGCGCTTGTTTTTCCAGAATTATTTGGACCAACGAACACGACGTGTCTGCCCAATTCAATGTCTGCGCCGCCGAGTCGCTTAAAGTTTTCTACTCTCAACCGAGTAAGCATATTTTTTGCTCAATTCATGATCGCAAATTGTGCAGAACCGGTACCCAACAATTTTAGGCATCCGCGCATTGTTAGCAACGGCCATCAACCGTAGCCTGACCAACGATTACTGCACCACCTGCGCCAGCTCGCCCCGCGCATACTGCCCGGCTACCACTTGCAGGCTGTGGCCCTTGACCTTGGCGCCCTGGCCTTCGCAGCCGAATTGCTGGTAGCGCTGTTTGCAGATCTGTTTTGCCGCTTCACGCGCGGGCTTGAGCCAGTCGCGCATGTCAAATTTATCGGGGTTTTCTGCCAAAAACTTGCGCACGGCAGCGGTCATGGCCAGGCGGATGTCGGTATCGATATTGATCTTGCGCACGCCAAATTTAATGGCCTTTTGGATTTCTTCCACTGGCACGCCATAGGTTTCTTTCATCTTGCCGCCAAAGGCGTTGATGATGGCCAGCTGGTCTTGCGGCACGGAGCTTGAGCCGTGCATCACCAGGTGGGTATTGGGCAGGCGGCGGTTGATTTCCTGGATGCGCCCAATCGCCAGAATGTCGCCCGTGGGCTTGCGTGTGAACTTGTAGGCGCCGTGGCTGGTGCCAATGGCAATGGCCAGCGCGTCAAGCTGGGTGCGCTTGACAAAATCAGCCGCCTGCTCGGGGTCGGTTAGCAGTTGCTCCATGGTCATGGTGGAATCCGTGCCGTGGCCGTCTTCCTTGTCGCCCTTCATGGTCTCAAGCGAGCCAAGGCAACCCAATTCGCCTTCAACCGTCACGCCGGTTTTGTGCGCCATATCAACCACTTTGCGGGTGACTTCCACGTTGTACTCGTAGCTGGCAATGGTCTTGCCGTCGCCCTCCAGCGAGCCGTCCATCATCACCGAGCTAAAGCCCAGATTGATGGCGCCCTGGCACACGTCGGGGCTTTGGCCGTGGTCTTGGTGCATGACCAGCGGGATGTTGGGATAGGCCTCAATGGCCGCCTGAATCAAATGTTTGATGAACGGCTCCCCTGCATACTTGCGTGCGCCCGCGCTGGCCTGCAAGATGACGGGCGCGCCCACCTCCTTGGCCGCCTCCATCACCGCCTGCACCTGCTCCAGGTTGTTGACGTTGAACGCCGGAATGCCGTAGCCGTTGACAGCCGCGTGGTCGAGCAGTTCACGCATTGAGACGAGTGCCATTTGAAATCCCCAGAGAGTTGAAAATAAAACGAAGTGGGCTGCGGGCGGATCGTTTGCGTCACCATTGTTCTGCTTTGCTTTGCTTTGCTTGCTTGCCTGGTAACCGCTTGGTAACTTTCTGCCGATGGATCGCATTTTAATGCGAGGTGGCTGGTTGGCGTGCTTTCACCCCAAAACCGCATGCGCATTGCCCGGTCGCCGTGGGTGGGTGGAAGGCGCGATCCTGTCCGCAAACCAGCAGCGGGAATCCAATCTCCTTGGTGCTAATATTCAAAACATGATTGAGTGGTCAAGTTGCCCTGACGTAGAGCGCGATGCCGAACGGGTGAGCGGCGCTTGGCTGTTTCTCGGATCCCGGGTTCCCGTGGCGGCACTTTTTGAAAACCTGGAAGACGGCGTGCCAGTTGGGGAATTCGTCCAACTGTTCCCTGGGGTTTCCTTGGCGCAGGTTCGCTCAGTTTTGGAGCATGTGGCAAGAAGCTCACTGGCGACTGCCTGAATGCGTGTTTTGTTCGACCAGGGAACACCTGCGCCATTGCGGCATGCACTGCCAGGGCATTCGGTTTCAACTGCTTTTGAGCTTGGCTGGGCAACCCTGAAAAATGGGGAGTTGCTTGCCGCAGCTGAGAGTCTCAGTTTTGATGTGTTCATCACCACAGACACCAATCTCAAATACCAGCAAAACCTCAAGTCGCGGCGGATTGCTATCGTGGTGCTTGGAACGACGAGTTGGCCGCGTATCAAGATAGTGCCTGAGATGATTGTCAGCACCGTCAATGCCTCCACGGCGGGGTCTTACGTTGAGATTGCAATTCCGTGACAGCAGCCACCCTATCAATCCATCGAGTGTTGCCACTTTCACTTTTGTTCGTGCTCACTCCGGCTCCCGTTCCCAGCCACGAAAGAGCGGAGCGCCTACCCTCGTTAGATTGCAGCATCCACCCAATCGCCAGCGGCAGGCCAATCCACTCCACTCCATAATCCGCCCAAACCGTCGCAGAAACCCAGGAGACAATTTTGAAGCGCAGAACCGTTGTGGCCAGCTTGGCCGTTCTTAATTCAATAGCAAACATCACCGGCCTGCTGCCCACCAGCGCAATGGCGCAAAGCGCATTCCCAACCCGCGCCATCACCATGATCGTGCCGTTCCCGCCGGGCGGCCTGGCCGACCTGGTGGCGCGGCCTGTGGCGGAGGCGATGGCGCGCGATTTGGGGCAACCGGTCGTGATTGAAAATAAGGCGGGTGCCGGAGGCGGCATTGGCATGGGGCTGGCGGCCAAGGCACGCGCTGATGGGTACACGGTGCTGCTGGCGCTCTCGTCGCTCACCGTCATCCCCGAGGCCGACAGCCTGCTGGGCCGCCCGCCTACATTTGCGTTGGCAGACCTGCGCCCAATTGCCCGCTTTACGGCTGATCCCACCGTGCTGGCGGTGCGCTCCGATGCGCCGTGGAAGAACCTGCAGGATTTTCTGGATGACGCGCGCAAGCGCCCCGGAGCCATCAACTATGGTTCATCAGGCAACTACGGCACCATGCACGTGCCCATGGAAATCTTGTCGCAGACGGCCAATGTCAAGATGACGCACATCCCGTTCACCGGCGCTGGCCCTGCCGTGGTGGCGCTGCTGGGTGGGCAGATCGACGCCGTGTCCAGCGGCCCGGCTACGGTGTTGCAGCACATCAAAGCCGGCAAACTGCGGGTGCTGGCGCACTGGGGCATCGCAAGCCTGGCCTCTATGCCCGACGTGCGCAGCCTCAAAGACCTCGGGCAAAACGCCGAGTACGCGCAATGGTCGGGCCTGTTCATACCTGCAGCCACGCCCGAGCCCTTCGCGCAGCGCCTGCGCGCCGCCGCCCGCTTTGCCGCGCAGGACGTCAAGGTGCGCGAGGTGATTCAAAATGCGGGAAGCCCCGTGCAGTATCAGGACGCCGCCGAATTTGACAGCTACGTGCAGGCAGATGCCAAACGCATGGCAGACGTCGTCAAGCGCATTGGCAAGCTGGAATGAGTTGGCTGAATCGCACATAACTTTGTCTTCACGAATTTCCAACCCCTTATTAAAGTCACCCCATGAGCCACACCATGACTTCAACTTTGCGCCGCTTCCCGGTATTTCTGCTGGCCCTGTCGGGCACCCTGGTTGCCACGGCTGCGCTGGCACAAGCGCCAAACTACCCCACCCGCCCGGTCAAAATCATTGTGCCGTTTGCGGCGGGTGGACCGGCGGACAACTTTGCCCGCTTCATGGGGCAGCGCCTGCAGGACGCCTTGGGCCAGTCGTTTGTGGTGGACAACCGTCCGGGCGGCGGCTCCGTGATTGGCACCGACGTGGCGGCCAAGGCAGCGCCAGACGGGTACACCCTGCTGATGATGTCCAACACGCACACCGTCAATGAGACATTGATTGCCAACAAGCCGTTTGCCCTGATGCGCGACTTTGTGGCGGTGGCCCCGATCAACTCGTCGGATCTGGTGCTGGTGGCGCACCCGTCGCTCAAAGCCAACACCCTCAAGGAAGTGATGGCGCTGGCCGCCAAGCAGCCGGGCAAGCTCAACTACGCCTCCAGCGGCCCGGGCACGCCGTACCACATGGCGGGGGAACTGTTCAAGAGCACGGCGGGCGTGTACCTGGTGCACATCCCGTACCGGGGCAGCACCGGCGCCCGCACCGATGTGATTGGCGGACAGGTGGACATGATGTTTGACGCCGTGACCACCATGACCGAGCAGGTCAAGGCGGGCAAGGTCAAAGCCATTGCCACCACGGGCCGCCAGCGCTCCGACGTGCTGCCCGATGTGCCGACCATGAACGAGGCTGGCGTGCCCGGGTATGAGGCGACCATCTGGCTGGGCCTGATGGCGCCCAGGGGAACGCCCAAAGCCGTGGTGGACAGGCTTAACGAGGCGGTGTCAAAAATCGTCAGCCAGCCCGACGTGAAGCAGCTGTGGGCAAAGCAGGGCGCGGCCCCGCTGGTGATGTCGCCCGAGGTGTTTGACAAATTCGAGCGCGATGACATCAGCAAATGGGCCAAGGTGATCAAGACAGCTGGCATCAAGGCGGATTGAGTTGATGGGCCTGATAGAACCGATGGACCCTCGCTCCGAGGCAGATCACATGAATGAACCCCGCCTGCTTCACCTGCTGAGCGGTGGTGCCGCGCAAGGGCTGGTTGCGCAATTGCAGGCACAGTTTCAGAGTCAAAACGGCTGCACGGTTGTCGGAAAGTACGGCGCAGTTGGCATGATGAATGACCTTCTGCTGGCCGGTGAAGCCTGTGACGTCATCATCCTGACTGAGGCGCTGATCGGGCACCTGGCTGGCAGCGGCCATGTCGTGGCGGGCAGTGCGCAGCCATTGGGCATTGTCAAAACCGGCATTGCGGTGAAGGGCGGCGAAGCTGTGCCCGATGTGAGCAACCCTAGGGCGCTCAAAGCCGCATTGCTCAATGCTACCGGCATTTATTTCCCCGACCCGGTCAAGGCGACAGCAGGCATCCATTTCATGAAGGTGCTCAAGGCGTTGGGCATCGACGCAACAGTCGCCAACCGGCTGCGCCCGTTTGCCAACGGCGCAACCGCCATGCGCGAGATGTCCCAATGCCAACAGGCGGGCCTGATTGGCTGCACACAGGTCACAGAAATTCTCTACACGCCGGGCATCCAGCTGGTGGCGCCTTTGCCCAAAGAGTTTGAACTGGCCACGGTGTACACGGCGGGGGTGTGTGCCGGGGCCCGGCATACCGCCCTGGCGCGTACGTTGATTGACCTGCTGACTGGCAGGGAGTCAGAAGCCTTGCGGCGATCCGCCGGATTTGAATTGCGGTGAGCCCACCAGCCGCCTCAAAGGTCAGCCCCGCCACTGGCTCACGAAAGCATAGATACAGCGGTGGACGTCGCGTTGGTTGGGTCAATGCCGGTGGGCGCGAAGAAGCGGCCTGCGCCATTGTTGGTCATGGCTGGGTTAGAGAAGCGCTGCGTTGCGGTCAGGCCACCGTCGGCACGGTGGTCGCCGGCGGCGTATTGCGGCTGCGCTCGCTGCGAACGATACCGTCAATCATCACCATGCCAATGCCGGGGATGTCGCCCAGGCGAACACTCTCCAGCAGGTCGCGCCCGGCGGTGTGCTGCGCGCGGTCCATGAAGACAAAATCGGCCGCGCGCCCGACTTCAATCAAGCCGCAGTTGAGCTTGCGGATTTTTGCGGTGTTTCCTGTTGCGAAGCAAAACACCAGCTCGGGCGCAATGTTTCCCAGGCTGGACAGCAGCGCAATCAGCCGCAACATGCCCAGCGGTTGTACGCCCGAGCCGGCCGGCCCGTCGGTGCCCAGGATGACGCGGTGCGGGCATTTGAGTTGCAGGGCGGCCTGCGCTGCGGCGATGGCGACGCGCTCGTTGCCGTTGTGCACGATTTCAATGGCGCGAGATGACTTTTCGCACAGCTCGCACACATGCGCTTCCGACAGGGAGGTGTGGCCACCGTTGATGTGGCCAATCACATCGGCATCAGCCTCCAGCACCACGTCTTTGTCGATCAGGCCGGAGCCGGGGATGGATGGGCCGCCAGTATGGATGGTGCTCTGGATGCGGTATTTGCGCGCCCAGGCCACCATCTCTTTGGCCTCGTAGCCCGCTTTGACCGAGCCCAGGCCCACCTCGCCCAAGAGCGTGACGCCAGCCTCGGCCAGGTCTTTAAAGTCTTGCTCAACCATGCCTTTTTCAATCACCGGTGCGCCAGCAATCACCTTCACGCCGCCGGGGCGAAAGTTGTCAAACGAGCGCTGTGCGGTGATGGCCAGGGCTTTGAGGCCCACGATGTCTTTTGGCCGGCCGGGCAGGTGCACTTCACCGGCGGACACCATGGTCGTTACGCCGCCGTTCATGGTGGAGTCGATCCAGCCAATCTGGTTTTGCCGCGGCGTCCAGTCGCCAAACACCGGGTGCACGTGGCTGTCGATCAGGCCGGGGGCGACGCAGGTCTGGTGCACGTCGATAGTCGTTTTTGCGCCTTCCAGGTCACAGTCTTTCTCAAGCCCCACGGCGGTGATGATGCCGTCGTGAACCACGATGGTGTTGGCATCAAGAATCGGCCGGTCAATGTCGCCCGAGAGCAGCAAGCCGATGTTTTTGATGACGACCTTGCCGGATTTGCCGGTTGAAACTGCGTCTGCCATGGGGCGTGTCTTTCGATGTTTGGGAATTCGGGTTGAAAGAATCGGGTGAAATTTTTCTCCATCTTAGCGAGGGTTGGCACGGTGGGTGCTTCACTGCTTATGATGACGGTATGCGTGTTACTCGCTTTGCGGGGCAACATTACTTCATGACCGAGCACACTAAAACCGATGGATTGCCAGGCATGGACTCTGCGGGGTCGGTTGCACCTGCGGGGCTTGTTGGGCCCGCCAGTGCGCCGCCAGAGCGCATGGCCACCGACAAGATCGCCTGCAACGCCTGCCCGGTGCTGTGCCAGATTTCGGATGGCCGGGTGGGCGCGTGTGATCGTTATGCCAATCATGCAGGAATTTTGGTGCGGCTTGATCCCGTGGTGGTATTGCGCCGCGCAATGTCTGACGTAGCGACCCCGCTGGTGCCATTCGTTGGCGACGCAGATTCAGAAACCACGCGGGACTGGAATGGCGATTTGCTGCTGGCGGATGAAATCTTCGTCACCGGCGTCGGCTCATCCACCACCTACCCCGACTACAAACCCGCGCCCTTCATCGTCGCTTCCAAAGCGCGCGGCGTGGACATGGTGACGGTGGTCACCGAAGGCATCTTCAGCTACTGCAGTTTCAAGGTCAAGATTGACACGGACCGCTACCTGGGCGCGGAGCAGGCCAATGTGCGCTGCCAGGGCGAGGTGGTAGGGCATGTCACCACGGCGGAATACGGCTCGCAAATGCTGTCGCTCGGTGGCGTGCACCACATCACGGGTGGCAGCAAAAAAGAGGGCCGCGTCACGGTGCAGATGATGCACAGCCTGGGCAACAAGCAGGCGGTTGAACTGACCATTGACGGCGGCAGCGACATTGTGGTGCAGGCCGGGCGGGCACCCATCGTCAACGGCGTTGAAGAGCGGCGCATGCGCGTGGGCTGCGGCTCGGCAGCGATTGGCATCTTTGCCCAGCAACTGTTTGGCGAAGCGGATGAAGTGGTGGTGGTCGATGACCACATCACCGGCGTTCTGACCGAGCACCAGGCCGGCCGCTGCCTGGACATGCCGCGCTCGGGCATCCAGATGCGCGGGCGCAAATCTACGCCGGGGCGCTACTTTCAGGTGGCCAATCCGGGCACCGGCTGGGGCGGCACCGACATATCTGATCCGCTGTCGATCATTGAAGGTTGGGACGTAAAAACGGCCCGCCCCGGCATGCGGCTGCTGATGACATCGACCACGGGCGAACATGCCTGTTGGTATGTCTTGAACGAGGCCCTGGAGCCCATCCAGCAAGTCATGCCTGCCAGCGTGCGGCGCATTGTGGAGCGCATTGGCGAAAACTGCGAGCCTTCGCTGTCCACCGTGCTGTTTTTGGGTGGTGCGGGTGGCAGTCTGCGTGCGGGGGTCACCGGCAACCCGGTGATGCTGACGCGCGCCATCAAGCAGGCGCTGGTCAACGTGACCTGCGGCGGCGCGCCCGCCTATGTGTGGCCGGGCGGCGGCATCACGGTGATGGCGGACGTGATGCGCATGCCTGACAAAAGCTTTGGAACGGTGCCCACCCCCGCCATCGTGGCGCCCATTGAGTTCAGCATGACGATGGCGGACTATGCGCGCCTGGGGGGCCACATGGGCAGCGTGCGCGCACTCGAACAGGTGTTGACGACCGGTGCATGGCACAACGACGGCGCACCCACAGCGCGGGTTTGGGCTGCCGCCATGGATGCCAACCCGTGGCCTCTGGGCCAGCCGCCGATGCTGGGTTGATGGTGTTGGGCGGCAAGTAACTTGAGCGGCAAGCCATGAATGCCTCGATGTCGGCCCAGCTTGCGCCTTTGTCCGAAGGTCGATGGCATTTTCAGCACGGACCCATAGACATTGTGATTGGCGCGCACGGGGAGGCAGCGGCCGTCAAGCAGGCGCACGACGCGGCGTGGCAGCGGTTTGAAACCGTGTTGGACGAGCTGGTGGGCGAACTGCCGATTTTGCGGCGGGCGATAACAACAGACGGCGTGGTGTCAAAAGCCCATGAAATTCTGAAAGGCACCATTGCCCAACGCATGTGGAACGCCTGCGCACCGTACCGCGCCGGTTTCATCACCCCGATGGCCGCTGTGGCGGGTTCGGTTGCGCAGGAGCTGATCGCCAGCTATGCGCGGCCAGGCATTGAGCGCGCGTGGGTCAACAACGGTGGCGATATTGCGTTGCACCTGACGCCGGGGCAGTCGGTTCGGGTAGGCCTGTTTGCGGATTTAGCGGACTTGGATGCTGCGCTGGGTGACGCCTACGGTGACTCGCAAGATGCTGAAGGCCTTGATACTGATGCGCAATGTGAGATCGGCTTTGACATGCCCGTGCGCGGCATCGCTACCAGCGGCTGGCGCGGGCGCAGTTTTTCATTGGGCATTGCTGACAGTGTGACCGTGTTGGCGAAGACTGCTGCCATGGCCGACGCGGCTGCCACGGTGATTGCGAATGCAGTCAATGTGCAGCATCCCGGCATCGTGCGCCGTCCGGCTTGCGACATTCGGGACGACAGTGATTTGGGAGGGATGCGGGTGACGGTGGATGTGCCGCGCTTGAGCAATGACCACATCCGCACTGCCTTGGCGGCGGGTCGACGCAAGGCGGAGTCTCTGGCCGAGCTGGGGTTGATCGAATCGGCGATGCTGGTCTGTCAAGGCCAATTCGTGCAGGCGGGTCGCAGCCATCGGCCCATATTCCAGTACAGTCTCTCCTCATGATCACCATCCGCCGAATCTTCACCCACGTCGAAGAAATCCGCCATGAGTTTGGCCCGGTTGCGGCTGTGCCGCTGGTCCGCGGCGCGCTGGGCGTTGTATTAACCAACCCGTTTGCGGGCCGGTTTGAGCCCAATATTCTGCCCATGATGGACGCGTTGCAGGGCTTGGGCGTAGATATGGCGCACCGGCTTTTGGCGGCGATGGCGCTGCCCGTGGAGCGCATCGCCAGCTACGGCAAAGGTGCCGTGGTGGGCGCTGCGGGAGAGCTGGAGCACGGTGCCCTGTGGCACGTGCCAGGCGGCTACGCCATGCGGGCACTGCTAGGCTGGAAAGGTGACCGCGCTGTGTATTCAGCGGGCCAGGGTGAAGAAAAAGCCGCGCAACCAGCCCCACCCATTCAACCCGGCAATGCCCTGGCCATCGTGCCGTCCACCAAAAAAGTCGGCGCGCCGGGCACGGCGCTCGATGTGCCGCTCACCCACATCAACGCCAGCTATGTGCGCAGCCATTTTGATTCGATCGAAGTGCGCGTGCCGGGTGCTCCCACGTCTGATGAAATTGTCTACATTCTGGCCATGAGTTCTGGTGCGCGGGTGCATGCGCGCGTGGGCGGCCTGGAGGCCAAAGACATTACCCGCTGGGACGGGCTTCGCTAGGCCCACCACATCAGACCCAAGCCAATAACAGAGCCTGTCAACACAATCAAACGCTCGTCCGTTTCAAAAGATACTGAGACAACCGCCATGCCCGCCAACATCCGAAAAATCATTGTCCAAGTTGACGAAGTCCACATCGAGATGGGCCAACCCGTCACGCCGCCCACGCGCCGCGCGCTGGCCATGGCCGTCATCGACAACCCCTACGCGGGCCGCTACTCGCAAAACCTCGATGAGTTGATCGCCATTGGCGAAGAACTGGGCCAGCTGCTGGGCGACAAATGTGTGCAGGCGCTGGGCATTGCACCCGGGGCCGCGCAAAGCTACGGCAAGGCGGCCATCGTGGGCGAATCGGGCGAGCTGGAGCACGCGGCGGCCATTCTGCACCCCAAGCTGGGCGCGCCGCTGCGCAAGGCGGTTGAAAAAGGTGCCGCGCTGGTGCCATCGGCCAAAAAATTGGGCGGGCTGGGCACCGCGATTGACGTGCCGTTGGGCCATAAAGATGCCGCTTTTGTGCGCAGCCATTTTGATGCGATGGAAGCGCGCGTAGCCGATGCGCCGCGCGCCCGTGAAATTGTGGTGGCGGTTGTGGTTACCGACAGCGGTCGCCCGCTGCCCCGCATTGGCGGCTTGCAGGCCAGCGAGATCGTCGGCCAGGACGGGCTACGCTAGGTTTTTTTGAAAATCAGTCACTAGGAGTTTAGACATGAAGATGCTGCGTCCCCTGATCATCACCGCTGGTTTGGCGGCAACACTGGCCACGATGGCCCCCGCCCACGCCCAAGGCGTGATCAAAATCGGCGAGCTCAACAGCTACAAGGCCCAGCCCGCGTTCCTGGAGCCCTACAAAAAGGGCATGGAGCTGGCGGTGGAGGAAATCAACGCGGCGGGCGGCGTCAATGGCAAAAAGATTGAATTGATCACCCGTGACGACAACGCCAACCCAGGTGATGCCGTGCGCGTGGCCGAAGAGCTGATTTCGCGCGAGAAAATTGATGTGCTCGCGGGCACCTTTTTGTCTAACACTGGCTTGGCGGTCACCGATTTTGCAAAGCAGAAAAAGTTCTTCTTTCTGGCCGGTGAGCCGCTGACTGACAAGATCATCTGGGGCAGCGGCAATAAATACACCTTCCGCCTGCGCCCTGGCACGCACATGCAGGCGGCCATGCTGGTGCCCGAAGCCGTCAAGCTCAAGAAAAAGCGCTGGGCGATCGTGTACCCCAACTACGAATATGGCCAGTCCGCCGTTGCGGCATTCAAGACGTTGCTGAAGGCCGCGCAGCCTGATGTGGAGTTCGTGGCAGAGCAGGCACCGCCGCTGGGCAGGCTGGATGCCGGCAGCGTGGTGCAGGCGCTGGCCGATGCCAAGCCCGATGCGATTTTCAACGTGCTGTTTGGCGCTGATCTTTCAAAATTTGTCCGTGAGGGAAACACGCGCGGCCTGTTCCAGGGCCGCGAAGTGGTGAGTGTGCTGACGGGCGAGCCTGAGTATTTGGACCCGTTGCGCGACGAAGCGCCGAATGGCTGGATCGTCACCGGCTACCCGTGGTACGGCATTCAAACGCCCGAGCACAAGGCCTTTTTTCTGGCCTACCACGGCAAGTACAAGGACTACCCGCGACTGGGCTCGGTCGTGGGTTACACCATGATCAAGTCCATCGCCGCAGGCCTCAAAAAAGCCAAGAGCAGCGAGACCGACAAACTGGTGGCGGCCTTCAAGGGCCTGCAGCTTGAAAGTCCGTTTGGCAAGATCACGTACCGCGCGCAAGACCACCAGTCCACCATGGGCGCGTTTGTGGGCAAGACCAAAAATGACGGCGGCAAGGGCGTGATGGTGGATTATGTTTATCTGGATGGCGCGAAGTATTTGCCCTCAGACGCGGAGGTACAGAAGCTCAGGGCGCCCGATTGAATCCGCAGAGATGAGTTTTTCCGGCTTCGTCGTCCAGCTGCTTAACGGGCTGGCTGGGGCGTCGTCGCTGTTTCTGGTTGCAGCGGGGCTTTCGTTGATTTTTGGTGTGACGCGCATCGTCAACTTCGCGCATGGGTCGTTCTTCATGGTCGGTACCTATGTGGCCTATACGCTGGTGGAACGGCTGGGCACCAGCCTGGGGTTTTGGCCTGCGCTGTTGTTGGCAGCGGTCGCGGTGGGCGTGTTGGGTGCGGTGATCGAAGTGCTGTTGTTGCGGCGCATTTACAAAGCGCCAGAACTGTTCCAACTCCTGGCCACGTTTGCGCTGGTGCTGGTGATCAAGGATGCCGTGCTGTGGCTGTGGGGGCCGGATGAATTGCTGGGGCCGCGCGCGCCAGGGTTCAAGGGAGCGGTGGAAATTCTGGGTCGGCAGTTCCCGTCCTACGACCTGTTTTTGATCGTGGTCGGGCCCGTCGTGCTGGGCCTGCTGTGGCTGCTGCTCACACGCACGCGCTGGGGCACGCTGGTGCGCGCCGCCACGCAAGACCGCGAGATGGTGAGCGCGTTGGGAGTGAACCAGGCCTGGCTGTTCACCGCAGTGTTTGCACTGGGTGCGCTGCTGGCGGGCCTGGGCGGCGCCCTGCAGTTGCCGCGTGAGCCCGCGACGCTGGAGATGGACCTGAACACCATTGGCGCGGCGTTTGTGGTGGTGGTGGTGGGCGGCATGGGCTCCATCCCCGGTGCGTATGTTGCGGCGCTGCTGATTGCGGAAATCAAGGCGGTGTGCATCTGGCTTGGCGTGGTGGAGATCATGGGTGTCAGCGTGTCGTTTTCCAAGCTGACGCTGGTGGTGGAATTTCTGGTGATGGCCGTGGTGCTGGTGGCGCGCCCCTGGGGCTTGCTGGGGCAGCCTCAGGCGCCCAGTCGCTACGTTGGCATGCAGGAGCAGCCGTTGCGCGCTTCCAGCAAGCCCTACCTTGTGGCAGTGGCGGTGCTGGGCATTGTGTTGCTGGCGCTTCCGGCCCTCACGGCCCAGTCGCCCTACACCACGGTGCTGATGATCGACCTGCTGGTGGCGGCGTTGTTTGCCACCAGCCTGCACTTCATCATGGGGCCAGCGGGCATGCATTCATTTGGCCATGCCGCGTACTTTGGTCTGGGTGCCTACGGTGCGGCCTTGTTTGTGCGCAGTACGGGTATGCCGATGGAACTGGCACTTGTGGCCGCGCCCCTGATTGCTGCGCTGGGTGCGCTGCTGTATGGCTGGTTTGCGGTGCGGCTGTCGGGGGTTTACCTGGCAATGCTGACGTTGGCGTTTGCGCAGATCACCTGGGGCATCACCTACCAATGGGACCAATTTACCGGCGGCAGCAATGGCCTGACCGGCGTGTGGCCCTCTGACTGGCTGGCTGACAAACGCAGCTACTACTACTTGACCCTCGCGTTGGTGGTGGTCGGTGTGCTGCTGCTGCGCCGGGTGCTGTTTTCGCCGTTCGGCTACGCTTTGCGCGCCGGGCGTGACTCGCCCATGCGCGCCGATGCCATTGGCATGGATGTCAAGCGCTTGCAGTGGATGGCATTTGTCATCGCAGGCACGGCGGCCGGCCTGGCGGGTGGGCTCTACGCGTTTTCCAAAGGCAGCATCTCGCCAGATACTTTGAGCGTGGGCCGCTCGGTCGATGGTTTGGTGATGGTGCTGCTGGGTGGCATTCAGACCCTGGCCGGGCCGGTGGTGGGTGCATTTGCATTCACCTGGCTGCACGACACCGTGGCGCGCAACACCGACTACTGGCGCGCGATGCTAGGCGGCATTATCTTGCTGCTGGTGCTGCTGTTCCCGCAGGGCATTGCGGGCTTTGTGAAGCAGTTTGCGGACCGCAGGCGGGAGGCGCGCCGGGTTGCCGAAGAGCACAACGCAAGTGGCGCGCAGGATGTACCGGATGTACAGGGGGCCAAGGCATGAGTTCCCCTGCGTTGTTGAAAGTCTCTGGGCTGGGCAAAGCCTTCGGCGGTGTGAAGGCGGTCGACGGCATTTCCTTTGACCTGTCGCCAGGGGAGTTGCTGGCATTGATCGGCCCCAATGGCGCGGGCAAGTCCACCACTTTCAACATGGTCAACGGCCAGCTCTCAGCCGATGCGGGTTCCATCCAGCTGGGTGGCCAGGAACTGGTGGGCCGCAACCCGCGCGACATCTGGCGCATGGGCGTGGGCCGCACGTTCCAGATTGCCGAAACATTTGCGTCACTGACGGTGGTGGAAAACGTGCAGATGGCCTTGCTGTCGCAGGCTGGCAAGTTATTCGCCATGTGGCAGCGCGCGGCGGCCTACCAGCGCGACGAAGCGCTGGGCCTGCTGGAACAGGTTGGCATGGCGCCGCAGGCAGACCGGCCTTGCAACGTGCTGGCGTATGGCGACGTGAAGCGTGTAGAGCTGGCGATGGCGATGGCCAACAGCCCCAAACTGCTGCTGATGGACGAGCCCACGGCCGGCATGGCGCCTAAAGAGCGCAACGAGTTGATGGCGCTGACCAAAAAACTGGTAGCGGAGCGCGGCATGTCGGTGCTGTTCACCGAGCACAGCATGGATGTGGTGTTTGCCTACGCAGACCGCATCATCGTGCTGGCGCGCGGCCGCCTGATTGCACAGGGCAAGCCACAGGAGATACGGGACCATCCAAAGGTGCAGGAGGTCTACTTTGGCACGGGCAAGACGTTTGAAAAGTCCACAGGCAATTCTCAAGTTAACGTCGAGGTTGCCGCATGACGGGCGATACGGTACAACCGCTGCTGGATGCCAAAAGCCTTTGCGCCTGGTACGGTGCCGCACAAATCCTGTACGACGTCGATTTGACCGTGCAGCGCGGTGAAGTGGTCGCGCTTATGGGCCGCAACGGGGCCGGCAAATCAACCACACTCAAGACGCTGATCGGCATGCTGGCCCGGCGCAGGGGCCGCGTCAGCTTCATCGGCCACGACATTTCCAAAAGCGAGCCGCACCAGGTGGCCCGCATGGGCCTGGGCTACGTGCCGGAGGACCGCCGCATCTTCACCGACCTCACAGTGATGGAAAACCTCTCGGTCGGCCAGCAACCGCCGCGCCGCTGGGCCGATGGCAGTGAGGCACCGCTGTGGACGCCCGAACGCCTGTTCAAGCTGTTCCCCAACCTGGGAGAGATGCCGCAGCGCCTGGGCGGGCGCATGAGCGGCGGCGAGCAGCAGATGCTCACCGTCGCCCGCACCCTCATGGGCAACCCGTATCTGGTGCTGCTGGATGAGCCCTCGGAAGGCGTGGCCCCCTTGATTGTTGAGCAGATGGCGGCGATGATTCTGGCACTCAAAGCGCAGGGTGTGAGCATTTTGCTTTCTGAGCAAAACATGCACTTTGCCGAGCTGGTGTCAGATCGCGCGTACGTGCTGGAAAAAGGCCAGATGCGCTTCGCGGGGTCGATGCAGGAGCTGGCTGGCAACGAAGGCGTGCGTCGGGCTTACTTGAGTCTTTAGCGCTTCGACTGCGCTGGTTGGCTAGTGAGAGGTGGGTGTTGAGTTTGTCGGTTGGTTTTCAATCCTTTAGGAGCTTTACCATGCAATCTTTATCTCGGAGATCCGTTCTGAAATCGTCTTCCACCGTCGCGCTTTGCGCATTGGGTGTGGCGACCGGGCTTGGCAGCGCCTGGGCCGCTGGAAAAATCAAACCCGCCGGGTCGGCCGCGCTGATCGTGGTGGACGTGCAAAACTGCTTTGTTGAGGGCGGCACCCTGCCCGTGGGCAAGGGCGCGCAGGTGGTGCCCGTCATCAACAAGCTGGCCAGCGCGTTTGAGAATATCGTTGTCACGCAAGACTGGCACACGCCCGGCCACGCTTCGTTTGCCACCAGCTACCCCGGCAAGAAACCGTTTGAGACGACCAAACTGTCGTATGGCAACCAGGTGCTATGGCCCGACCATTGCGTTCAGGGCACTGACGACGCAGCACTGCACAAAGACCTGAAATTGCCAACGGCGCAGCTCATCATCCGCAAGGGCTTTCACAAAGACATGGACAGCTATTCGGCCTTTGAAGAAGCCAACCACAAGACCGCCACGGGGCTTGCGGGTTACCTCAAGCAGCGCGGCATCAAGACCGTGTTTGTGACCGGCCTGGCCACTGATTTTTGCGTCGCCTGGACCGCCATGGACGCCCGCAAGCTCGGCTTTGAGGTGTATGTGATTGAAGATGCCACCCGCGCCATTGACCTCAATGGTTCATTGGCCGCAGCCTGGCAGCAGATGGCTGCCAAGGGGGTCAAGCGGATTCAGTCGGCTGATATTGCGTGATATAGGTTGATCTAGCTTGTCCGTCAGCGCGGCACTGGAAGTGGATTTCGAAGTCAACGGCAAGCGCCATTCACTGCCCGATGCAGGCGATGCAGCACTGGGCGGCGCAACGCTGTTGCACATCCTGCGCAACGACCTTTACCTCAACAGCCCGAAGTACGGCTGCGGCCTTGGCGAATGCGGCGCCTGCACGGTGCTGGTGGATGGTGTTGCCGCGCGATCCTGTGTGATTCCGGCGCGAGGAATCGCGGGGCGGAAGGTCACAACGGTGGAAGGCCTGACGCAAATGGATAATTTGCATCTAGCGAGCACTAAGGCGTTGCACCCTGTCCAGCAAGCCTTCCTCCAAACCCAAGCCGCGCAGTGCGGCTACTGCCTTAGCGGCATGGTGATGATGACGGTGTCGATGCTGCGGCACAACCCCGCGCCCACGGATGAACACATCCGTCAGCAGCTCTCGCACAACCTGTGCCGTTGCGGCACGCATGTTGAAATCATGAAGGCGGTGAAGCTTGCTGCCGTGCTGATGGCCCAGGCCGACTCGCCGAACGCCGGCCCAAATGTCGCGGATGCCCAAGAGGGTGCGCTCAGCGCGCTGCGTTGGCCCGAAGTGGTATCGCCCTCGTGAGCCGCCGCGCCGACAGGGCCTGGTCGCGCGCCGACTTCTTTGCTGCTACGGGCGTTCTGCTGGTGGTGCGTGAGCCCGTGTTGATCAACCCGCTTGTGCCGGGTCAACCCGCTGCCGTGCCCGCCAACCCGGCCGAAGGCGTCGAGATTTTGATCGCCGTGTGGGACGACGGCACCATCACCGCCTTGCACGGCCATGTGGACTTGGGCACGGGCCTGCGCACCGCGCTCACGCAGGTTGTGGCCGAAGAGCTGGACGTGCCGATGGCCAGCATCAACATGGTGCTGGGCGACACGGCCCGCGCGCCCAACCAGGGGGCCACGATTGCCAGCGCGTCGCTTCAGATTCACGCCGAACCGTTGCGCCGTGCCGCCGCCCAGGCCCGCGCGTGGCTGCTCGCCCAGGCATCGTCCGGCGAAGCACCCTTTGGTGCGGTGCTGACAGGCCAGCATGTGCAGCTGTTGCTGGACATGCAGACTACCGTCAAGCCTGCGCAAGACTACTGCGTCGTTGGCAAGTCGGTGCCACGAGTCGATCTGCACGACAAGCTGACCGGTGCCCTGGTCTTCGTGCACGACGTGCGCATGCCCGGCATGCTGCATGGCCGTGTGGTGCGCCCGCCCTATGCGGGGGCTGACCACGGCGACTTCATTGGCAACACGCTGCAAGGCGTAGACGAGTCGTCGATTGCGCACATCCCCGGCATTCGCGCCGTCGTTGTGATCCGCGATTTTGTCGGCATTGTGGCCGAGCGCGAAGAGCAGGCTGAGCAGGCTCTGCGCGAACTGAACGTGCAATGGAAGCCGTGGCCAGGCATGCCCGACTTGAGTAACGCGAGCGCTGTGCAGCAAGCGCTTCGCAACAACCCTTCGACCACGCGCACGCTGGTGGACGAAGGCGATGTCGATGCTGCGCTAGCCCAAGCGCAGGCCGAGGGCCGTGCCATGCCGCGCACTTACGTCTGGCCGTACCAGATGCATGCCTCGATCGGACCCTCGTGCGCCGTGGCCGACTGGCATGCAGGACAGACCGGCGATTGCGTAAATGCGACAAGGCAGATGACAGTCTGGGCCGGCACGCAAAACCCGCATGTGTTGCGCTTCGATCTATCGCGCCTGCTAGGCCTGCCCGATGTGGCCATCAATGTCATCCGCATGGAGGCGGCGGGCTGCTATGGCCGCAATGGCGCAGACGATGTGGCGGCAGATGCGGCCCTGCTGTCACGCGCCGTGGGTGCGCCCGTGCGGGTGCAGCTCACGCGCGAACAGGAGCACCTGTGGGAGCCCAAGGGCGCCGCACAGTTGATGGACGTGCAGGGTGGTTTGAACGCCGATGGCACCGTGGCGGCCTACGACTTCACCACCTCGTACCCGTCCAACGGCGCGCCCACGCTGGCGCTGTTGCTCACGCGGGCCATTGAGCCTGTCGCGCAGGCCTTTGAGATGGGTGACCGCACGGCCCGCCCACCGTATGACTTTGCCAACCTGCGCGTCAGCGTGAAAGACATGGCCCCCATCGTGCGGGCCAGCTGGCTGCGTGGCGTGTCGGCCTTGCCGAATTCGTTTGCGCACGAGTCCTACATTGACGAGCTGGCCACGGCGGCGGGAGTTGACCCGGTGGACTTCCGGCTGCGCAATTTGGACCCGCAAGCTGATCCACGCGCCGCAGAGTTGATACGCGCCACGGCACTCAAAGCGGACTGGGTTCCGCACACAGCACCGCAGCAGCAAGAGCTTGGTGCATCCGATCCAGGCCACATCCTGCGCGGCCAGGGCTTTGCCTACGCCCGCTACATTCACAGCAAATGGCCAGGCTTTGGCGCGGCGTGGGCGGCCTGGGTGGCGGATGTGGAGGTCAACCGCAACACTGGCGAAGTGCATGTGCGCCGCGTGGTGGTGGGGCACGATGCGGGCATGCTGGTCAACCCGGCGGGGGTCGACCACCAAGTGCATGGCAACGTGCTGCAAACCACCAGCCGCGCGCTGCTGGAGCGGGTGCCGTTCACGCACGATGCGTCGGGACGCAACGTGGTGGCCAGCCAGGAATGGGGCAGCTACCCGATACTGAGCTTCTCGCAGGTGCCGGTGATCGAGGTGGTGCACATGCTGCGCCCCGGCGAGCCTGCGCTGGGGGCTGGCGAGTCATCATCCGTGCCCGGCACGGCGGCGATTGCCAATGCCATTTTTGATGCGACCGGTGTACGCTTTCGCGAACCGCCGTTTACGCCAGAAGTCGTGCGGGAGGCATTAAATAGGCCTCTAGCCCTGGTCCACATTGAACTAGTAGCTATAAATAGTATAACAGATGAACAACCAAACCCAGAAAGGCTTGCAACGCATCAAAGGTCCGTCAGCCGCGAACCAGCTCCTGCTGGACTGCGCAACTTCCCGTGGCCCAAGCGTCGCTCCCTCGTGGCCGGCGCCATCGCCCTGGCAGCGGGGCTGGTCGGCTTTTTGGCGGCACTGTTGGGAGGCCGCGCGGCCATCGCGCCCATCAGCGCCACAGCGCCTGGCAGTGCTTCGGTGTACACCGCATCGACGTTGGAGCGCGGTCGCCAATTGGCCGCCGTGGGCAATTGCGTGGGCTGCCACACTGCGCCCGGTAGCAGGCCCAATGCGGGCGGCTTCGCAATGCAAACACCGTTTGGCACGGTCTACGGCACCAACCTCACGCCAGATGTTGAGACCGGCATCGGTGGCTGGTCTCTGGCGGCCTTCCAGCGGGCCATGCGAGAAGGCATCTCACGTGACGGCCATTACCTGTACCCGGCCTTCCCCTACACCGCGTTCGCCAAAACCAGCGATGACGACCTGACTGCGCTCTACGCCTACCTGATGGCGCAACCTGCCGTGAAAGCCGTCACGCCGCCTGCGCAAATGCGCTTTCCCTTCAACATCCGCCCCTTGATGGCGGGCTGGAACGCTGTGTTTCACGATGCCACCCCAATGAAGACCGAGCCCACCCAGTCACACGAGTGGAGCCGTGGCGCGTACTTGATCAACGGCCTGGGCCACTGTGGCGGCTGCCACACGCCTCGCAATGCGCTGGGGGCAGAGCAGGTCGGTACGGCCTATCTGGCAGGTGCCATGGTCGACGGTTGGGAGGCCCCGGCGCTCACGGCACTCTCGAACTCACCCGTACCGTGGAGCGAAGACGAGTTCTACCGCTACCTGCGCCACGGCCACACCTTGCAGCACGGCATTGCGGCCGGCCCGATGGCCCCGGTGGTGCGGGAGATCACCGCGCTGCCCGATGAGGACATTCGTGCCATGGCGGTGTATCTGGATTCGTTCCAGTCCAAGGCAGACGCCGCTGCCCAGGCGCTGGCGCAGGTGGTGGTGCAACACGCAGCGCAGGCGGCAACCCAGTCCGCCCTCACATTGCCAGGCCCGGCCCAGCGCCTGTTCAACGGCGCATGCGGGGCCTGCCACCACGACGGCGATGGCCCGCGCCTTTTGGGTGTCAACACGCCACTGGCCCTGAACACCAACCTGCACAGCGACCGGCCCGACAACCTGCTGCAAATCATTTTGAATGGCATTCAGGAGCCTGCCGGATACGACATTGGCTTCATGCCTGCGTTCAAATACAGCCTGTCCGATGCGCAGATTGCAGAGCTGGCCGGCTACATGCGCCAGCGTTATGCGCCTGGCAAAGCGGCGTGGCGCGATTTGCCAGACGCTGTGGCGCGGGTGCGCCGCAGCGCACATTGACAGCCAAGGCAAAAAAGAAAAGCCCCGTCAGCTAGATCTGGCGAACCAGCCAGACCGGCCGAGAGGCTTGCGAGTTTCATAACGCTACTATATTAGTAGCTATTTATGCACTGTGGACGGGGGCTACAGCCTGTTTTAATGTCTAAATCAGGCCAAAATCACACCAACAACGCATTCACCCGCTTCACATAAGCCGCCGGGTCCGCAGGCATGCCGCCTTCGGCCAGCAGGGCCTGGTCGAACAGGATGTGCGCCAGGTCGTGGAAATGCACTGAGCCTTCGAGTTTCTTGACCAGCGGATGCTCGGCATTGACTTCCAGCACAGGCTTGACCTCAGGCGCGGTTTGGCCTGCTTGCTTGAGCATGCGGGCCAGTTGCGTGCTCATGCCGTGGTCTTGCACCACCAGGCAGGCGGGGCTGTCGACCAGGCGGGTGGTGACGCGTACGTCTTCGGCCTTGTCTTTCAGCGCTTCCTTCAGCTTGGCCAAGAGCGGCTTGAAGGTCTCTGCAGCTTCTTCGGCAGCTTTCTTTTCGGTCTCATCCTGCAGCTTGCCCAAGTCCACCGCGCCTTTGGCGACGGACTGCATCGGCGTGCCGTCAAACTCGTGCACGTAGTTCAACGCCCACTCGTCCACGCGGTCGGTCATCAGCAGCACTTCAATGCCTTTTTTCTTGAACACTTCAAGCTGTGGGCTGTTTTTGGCGGCGGCGGCTGTGTCGGCGGTGATGTAGTAAATCGCTTCCTGGCCCTCTTTCATACGGGCCTTGTAGTCGGCGAATGAAACGCTCACTGTGTCGGTGGTGCTGCTGGCAAAACGCAGCAACTTGGCCAGGCGATCCTTGTTGGC
>JANYJD010000143.1 GCA_025358555.1 Rhodoferax sp. | reverse complement strand
TGGCTGGCCTGGCTGATGCCGGCCAGCAGCTTGTGGATGGACTGGGTGGCGTAGACCATCGCCTGTTTGGGGCGCACGCGGTTTTTGCCCATCGAATGGTAGGTCCCGTAGAACGGGTGAAATGCCGCATGCGGCAGCCAGGCTTCGTCAAAATGCAGGTTGTCCACATAGCCGTCCAGCATGCCCTTGATAGTCTCGGTGTTGTACAGCACGCCGTCGTAAGTGGACTGGGTGATGGTCAGCACGCGTGGCTTCACCTTCTTGGCATCGACGCCTTTGAGCAGCGGGTTGGCCTTGATCTTGGCCTGGATGGCAGCGGGTTCAAACTCTTCTTTGGGGATCGGGCCAATGATGCCGAAATGGTTGCGCGTCGGCTTCAAAAACACCGGAATCGCCCCGGTCATGATGATGGCGTGCAATATCGATTTGTGGCAGTTGCGGTCTACCACCACCACGTCGCCCGGCGCCACCGTGTGGTGCCACACCATCTTGTTCGAGGTAGAGGTGCCGTTGGTCACAAAGAAGCAATGGTCGGCATTGAAGATGCGCGCCGCATTGCGCTCGCTGGCCCCAATCGCGCCGTCGTGGTCGAGCAACTGGCCCAGCTCTTCCACCGCATTGCACACGTCGGCGCGCAGCATGTTCTCGCCAAAAAACTGGTGGAACATCTGGCCCACCGGGCTTTTCAAAAACGCCACGCCGCCTGAATGGCCAGGGCAATGCCATGAGTAGGAGCCATCTTCTGCGTAATCCAGCAGGGCCTTGAAGAACGGCGGCTGCACGCCCTCCAGGTAGCTCTTGGCCTCGCGCAGAATGTGGCGCGCCACAAATTCGGGCGTGTCTTCAAACATGTGGATGAAACCATGCAGCTCGCGCAGAATGTCATTGGGGATGTGGCGCGAGGTCTTGGTTTCGCCATAGACATAAATCGGCACATCCAGGTTTTTGCGGCGCACTTCTTCAATGAAATGGCGCAGGTTGAGCACCGCCGGGTCCAGGTCGGGGCCGGGTGTGAATTCTTCGTCATCAATCGACAGAATGAAGGCGCTGGCGCGGCTTTGCTGCTGCGCGAACTGGCTCAGGTCGCCGTAGCTTGTGACGCCCAGCACTTCGAAGCCTTCGGTCTCGATGGCATGCGCCAGTGCGCGAATGCCCAGGCCGGAGGTGTTCTCGGAGCGGAAGTCCTCGTCTATGATGACAATGGGGAATCTAAATTTCATGACGGGCTCCAGCTTGGGCGGGCGAAAAAATCAAAACAGGCGCGAAGTGTAAGGAATTAATCGCACCCTGCCCTTGCGATGGCCGCGTTTTGTCCCAAAATGTGGCCCATGCGACACAGACCGCCGTCACAGGCGACTGAGTCGCATGTTCATCAACAACCTGCAAGGACGTAATGGCCCAATCTTCCATCTGGTGGCTTCTGGCTGGCGCTGCCGTCGCGGTAGAACTGATGACCGGCACTTTTTACCTGCTGATGGTGGCCATTGGCCTGGCTGCGGCAGCCCTCGGCGCGCATGCCGGCGCCAGCAGCGCCGGGCAAATGGTGATTGCCGCACTGGTGGGCGGCGGCGCAGTGCTAATGTGGCGCAACATCAAGGCCAAAGCGCCGCCTTCGGCTCCGGCCAGCGCCAACCGGGACGTGAACCTTGACATTGGCGGCTCCGTGCAGGTGGATTCCTGGCGGGCAGATGGAACCAGCACGGTGAGCTACCGGGGCGCAAACTGGCAGGTGTCGCACACTGCGGGCACAGTGCCCACCTTCGGCGCGCACCGTATCGTCGAGGTCATTGGCAGCCGGCTGGTAGTCGAAAAAATCTAACAATGTCTAGCTAGCGAATCAATTGACCGAAGAATCAACTGGAGAAATCAATGACTATCGCCACCATTCTGTTCATCATCGCGGTGATTTTCATCACCCAATCCGTCAAAGTGGTGCCGCAACAGCACGCCTGGGTGGTGGAGCGGCTGGGCAAATACCATCAAACGCTCACGCCGGGCCTGAGCTTCCTGATGCCGTTCATCGACAAGGTGGCCTACAAGCATGTGCTGAAAGAAATTCCGCTGGACATTGCCAGTCAGGTTTGCATCACGCGTGACAACACGCAGTTGCAGGTCGATGGAATTCTGTACTTTCAGGTGACGGATGCAATGCGCGCCAGCTATGGCTCCAGCAACTACATCATTGCCATCTCGCAGCTGGCTCAAACCTCATTGCGCTCGGTCATTGGCAAGTTGGAGCTGGACAAGACCTTCGAAGAGCGCGACATCATTAACGCCCAAGTGGTGCAGGCGATTGATGAGGCCGCATTGAACTGGGGCGTGAAAGTGCTGCGCTACGAGATCAAGGATTTGACGCCGCCCAAGGAAATTTTGCACGCCATGCAGCAGCAGATTACCGCCGAGCGCGAGAAGCGCGCGTTGATTGCCGCCTCAGAAGGCCGGCGCCAGGAGCAGATCAACATTGCCACGGGTGAGCGCGAGGCCTTCATTGCCCGGTCCGAAGGTGAAAAACAGGCGGTGATTAACAAGGCAGCGGGCGAAGCCGCGTCAATCACTGCCGTGGCCGAAGCCACGGCCGGCGCCATTGAGCGCATCGCCGCTGCCATTCGCCAACCCGGCGGCGAGCAAGCGGTGCAGCTTAAAGTCGCTGAACGCGCGGTTGATGCCTACTCCAAAGTGGCGGCCGACGCCACGACCACCTTGATCGTGCCAAGCAACATGACTGAGGTGTCTGCGCTGATTGCTTCTGCTATGAAGATGGTGCAGGTGCAAAAATAGGGCGTTGCCCAAGCACTTTTGCTGCCACTCGGACGGCCAAAACAAAACCCCGCACTGCTTGCGCAATGCGGGGATTTTTTCTGGCGGAGAAGGCGGGATTCGAACCCGCGGAGGGTATAACCCCTCGCACGCTTTCCAGGCGTGTGACTTAAACCGCTCATCCACCTCTCCAGAATTACAATTTTACCTGACGCAGTTCGTTGATCTGCCGCAGCAGTGCCGTGGTACGAACATTCTTTCACCCAAGATGTCTAAAAGTTATAATAAAGTTATTATTTTCTGGGGGGAATCATGCTTTCAACAGTGCGCAAAATTGGGAATTCTCGGGGGGTGTTGATACCTGCGGCATTCCTTGCCATGTGCCAGATTGAAGATCAGGTTGACATGCGACTTGAAGACGGTGCGATCATCATCAAACCGATCAAACAGACGCTGCGTGCCGGTTGGTTTGCCAGTAATACGCCCTCGCCATTGGAAGCCATCCAGCAGGAAAACGAGACGGAGCTGGACTGGGATGGCGCCAATGCATTGGATGATGGCGAGTGGCAATGGTGATGCGTGCCGTGCTTCGCGGCGAGGTGTATTGGGTCAACCTGGATGCCACCGTCGACACTGAAACCCAAAAAACCCGCCCGGCACTCGTCATATCACCGGACGACTTGAATGCCGCTCTGCCCCGCATCATCATTGCGCCGCTGACGAGTGCGGGGCGTGCCTTGGGTTGCCGTCCTGAAGTCATTTTTCAGAAGAAGCATGCTCGAATTTTGCTGGATCAGATCCGATGTGTTGACAAAGTACGGTTGGGTAAAAAGATGGGCAAGGTGAACCTGGATCTCTGGCACCCAGTGCTGCTGGAAATGCTGGCCTGATTGGAAATGCGGGTGGCTGCAGTTGGTGGGAACGCACCACAAAAAAAGCCACCCGAAGGTGGCTTTTTTCAAGACGCCAGACGACTTAGTTCAACGCAACCTTCTTGTCACCTTTGTAGGTGTAGAGCGTCATGGCGGGGTTTTTCAGCTCGCCGTTGGTCTCAAACTGCACCGTGGTGGTGATGCCCTTGTAGTTGGTGGCTCCGATCATGGGGCCATAAACTTTGGGGTCTGCACTGCCGGCGCGCTTCATGGCGTCAACCAGGACATTGACCGCGTCATAAACGTACGGGCTGTACACCTGGAACTGCTTGGGGTACTTGGCTTCGTAGCGCTTCATCCAGGCATCGCCGCCAGGCATTTTTGCCAGCGAAGCGCCGCCTTCAGCGCAGACAACATTGTCCAGCGTTTTGGCACCAGCAGCCTGTTTGATCAGGTCATTGGTGCAGATGCCGTCACCGCCAAAGTACTTGACGTTGGTCAGGCCAAGCTGCTCCATCTGGCGCAGCATCGGGCCTGCCTGAGGGTCCATGCCGCCGAAGAACACGCCGTCGGGGTTTTTGGCCTTGATGGCGGTCAGAATGGACATGAAGTCAACCGATTTGTCAGTGGTGAACTGCTCGTCAACGATGGTGATGCCCTTGGCCGCTGCAGTCTTCTTGAAAACATCTGCCACGCCCTGACCATAGGCGGTACGGTCGTCAATCACGGCGATGCGCTTGAGTTTGAGCGCGTCAGCTGCATAAAACGCCAGGCCGGCACCCAGGGCATTGTCATTAGCCAGCAGGCGCCATGTGGTCTTGTAGCCGGGCTTGGTCAGGTTGGGGTTGGTGGCGGACGGCGTGATGTGGGGGATGCCGCAATCGTTGTAGATTTTGGATGCGGGAATGGTGGTGCCAGAATTCAGGTGGCCCGCCACGCCAGCCACTTTTGCGTCGCACAGTTTTTGTGCAACAGCCGCGCCCTGCTTTGGATCAGCAGCGTCGTCCTCGGCAACCAGTTCAAACTTGGCTTTCTTGCCACCAATCATCACACCAGCGGCGTTCAGGTCGTCAATGGCCATGCGTGCGCCGTTTTCGTTGTCTTTGCCATAGGCCGCTTGCGCGCCCGAGATTGGGGCAACGTGACCGATCTTGACAACCATGTCCTGTGCCAGGGCCACGCCAGACGCCACAGCGATGGCCGCGGCTACGGTAATTTTCAATTTCATTTGCATAAACAACTCCAGATTTAAAACTAGGGAACACATGAGTGTGAACTTAAAAGCTCCACGACGCGCACGATAGCGCAATTTGACTCCCAAAACTATAGGGAAGATACCAAGCGTGAAAATAGTGTCACGCAAAGATGATGCCAACGGCGTTTAATGGCGCGGCCTGAACTATGGGGCGGGCGGCGTGGTTGCCAGATCATGGCGGGTGATCGCATAGCCCCGGCTGGCGTAATGCTTCCAACGGTCCCGCGCAACCAGCCGGTCTTCTTCACCCGTGCCAACCACGTCAATCAACCGCTGAAACCGCTCAAAACCATCCGGAACTTGCGCGCCCAAGTTCAGCAATACTTGTCCGTGAGGTGCGTTGGCCGCTGCCTGCGTGCTCTGCGTGCCCTGTGTGGCCTGTGTAGCTTTAGCCGGCATAAGTCCCAGCACCACAGGCGAAGCCGCCACCATGCCCGCCCCAGCGTCATCAAAACAGTGCGGTATGAAATCCAGAGCTGAAAATGTCCACAACGCGGCGTCCAGCTGGCCCAGCGCCTGCGCTTCACCGGCCACAACCACCCTGGCGCCTGCGTTGACAGCTTTGCGCAACAAACGGCAGGCATACGCCACTTTGTCGGGCGCGTTGAAGTGAAACGATATCTCTGTCATCTAAAGCGTCACTAAAAGCGTCACTAAAAGCGTCACTTAAAACGTAACATCAACCGGCAGCTCGCTGCACTTGCGCATTTTTGGCCCGGCCAAGGGCGTTGGCAGGCGCAGCCGTGCCAGCCGGCAGCGCCAGCAAATAATCGAGCAGCAAGCCAACCGGTCGCCCTGTAGCGCCTTTTGCAGCACCGCTCTTCCAGGCGGTGCCTGCAATGTCCAGATGCGCCCAGGGGAATTTGCCCGCAAAGCGCTGCAAAAACTTGGCGGCGGTCACCGCACCGCCAGCGCGCCCGGCCACGTTGGCCACGTCCGCAAAATTCGTCTTCAGGCCCTCCGCGTAATCATCGTCCAGCGGCATGCGCCAGCAAAGATCCAGCGATGACTCACCCGCCGCATGCAGTTGGGCGGCCAATGCATCGTTGGATGAAAACAGGCCGCTGCGCACGCCGCCCAGCGCAACCACGCAGGCGCCGGTGAGCGTGGCGATGTCAATCACGGCGCGCGGCTTGAAGCGCTCGGCATACGTGAGGGCATCACACAGCACCAGGCGGCCTTCGGCATCGGTATTGAGGATTTCAATGGTCTGGCCGCTCATGCTGGTCACCACGTCGCCCGGTTTAATGGCCCGGCCATCGGGCATGTTCTCGGCGGCCGGGATCAAACCGACGACATTAATAGTGGGTTTGAGCTCCGACAGGGCGCGAAACACGCCCAACACGCTGGCGGCGCCACTCATGTCAAATTTCATCTCGTCCATCTCCGGCGCGGGCTTGATGGAGATGCCGCCGGTGTCAAACGTAATTCCCTTGCCCACCAGCACCACCGGCGTTTGCGCCTTGGCGGCGCCGTCATAGCGCAACACGATGAACCGCAGAGGCTCGCTGGAGCCCTGGGCCACGGCCATGAAGGAGCCCATGCCAAGCTTGGCCACCTGGTTGGGCCCCAACACCTCGCATTTGATCTTTGGCAGCTTGGCCAGCGCTTTGGCGGCTTGGGCCAGCAGCACCGGCGTTGCATGGTTGGCGGGCCGATTGGCCCATTCTTTGGCCAGCTCCACACCGTGCACGCACGCCACGGCGCAATCAAATGCAGCTTTGAGCCCATCCGGCGCCGGCACGCCAATGGCAACGCTGACGATGCTGCGCGCCTCTGGTTTGGATTTTGTGGTGGTGTAAACGTAGCTGGCCTCGGCGGCAGCGGCCACCGCCGCACTGACCCAGGCCGCTTTGGCGGCTGAGGTAAAACAGATCGCCACACGCTTTACAGCCGGTGTCTTGACCGCGCTTACCGCCGCCCCGACCGCCTGGCGCACATGCTTGGCCGAACCATCCCCGGCACACGCGAGCACCAGACGCGTGCAGGCAAACCCTGCGGGCCGGTAAGCCTGAAGCAGTTTGCCAGGTTTCGTCTGCAAGTCGCCGGCCTGGATGGCCTGGGCAACGAGCTCCGCCAGAATGCCCTTTTCAGGCTTGAACGGATCAAGTACAACGACAATCAATGCATCGCAGGCTTGGGACGCCGCGCTGGCCAGGTCAAAATTTTTCAGTTCGAAGTTCATAATTCCGTTTTTCCGTTAACCCTATGTCATTCGGCTGATGTTATTCCATTCCTCCATCCGCAGAGAGTTGGCCCGCAGTTTTGGCGCAACCCTGATTGTGCTGGTGACGGTAGTCATGACGATGACCCTGATCCGCACGCTGGGCCAGGCGTCGCGCGGCAGTTTCAACCCGTCCGACGTGATGATGGTGATGGGCTACACCGTGCTGGCCTACATGCCCACGATTTTGACGATGAGCCTGTTCATCGCCATCGTCGGCACGCTGTCCCGCATGTACCGCGACAGCGAGATGGCGATCTGGTTTTGCGCCGGCAAGGGTCTGTCGGGCTTCTTGGGGCCGCTGCTGCGCTTTGCCTGGCCGGTGCTGGTAGTGGTGCTGGTGCTGGCGTTTTTTGTGCTGCCCTGGTCCAACCGGCAAATTGAAGACATGAAAGACAACTACGAAAAGCGCGGGGATCTGGAACGCATCGAGCCGGGCCAGTTTCAAGAATCTGCAGGCGGCAACCGTGTGTTCTTTGTGGAAAAGGATGTCTCCAGCGACCGCGTTGGCAGCAATGTTTTCATAGCCACCAAGGAAAACGGCAAGGAGACCGTCACGTCAGCGCGCAGCGGTCGCGTGCAGGCCGTCGGGCCAGACAAGTTCCTGATGCTCAGCAACGGCCAGCGGCTGGAAAGCCTGATTGGCAAACCGGACATCAAAATCAGCGAATTTGGAGAATACAGCACCAAGATTGGCTCGAGCGACGCAGGCGCCAAAGACGCCGTCGCCACCAATACCCGAACCACCCTTTACCTGTTGCAAAATCCGTCCCGTGCAAATTTGGCGGAGCTGTCCTGGCGCATTGGGCTGGCCCTGGCAGCGATGAATTTTGTCCTGCTTGCCATTGGCTCGTCCAGCGTCAACCCACGCGTCGGGCGCAGCGGCAACCTGGTGTTTTCCATGTTCGCGTTTGTGGTCTATTTCAACCTTCTCAATCTGGGGCAAAACTGGATCGCGTCTGGCCAAGTCAGCTTTGGGCTGTTTTTAGTGGCCCTGCACGGTGGCGTCTTTGGGCTGGGGCTGCTGTGGCTGGCGCAGCGGCACAACAACTGGGACTGGCGGCTGGTGCGCAGGCGTGCGCGGTCTCGCACTCAGGAAGTTGCGACGTGAGAACCATCCGGCGCCTGATTTATGGCGAAGTTTTCTCTGCTGTGGCCTTTGTCACGCTAGGGTTCCTCGCGCTGTTTTTCTTTTTTGACTTTGTGGAAGAACTTCAATCGATTGGGCGCAATGGCGCGGCTGGCTACCAGCTTGTGCATGCGCTGAGCTTTGTGGCGCTGATGGTGCCCAGCCATTTGTACGAGCTGTTGCCGATCACGGTGCTGATCGGCACCATTTTCGTCATGGCGCGGTTTGCCCAAAGTTCGGAGTACACCATCCTGCGAACCAGCGGGTTGGGGCCCTGGCGGGCGCTGCGCACGCTGCTGCTGCTGGGCCTGGGGTTTGTGGTCTTGACGTTTGCCATTGGCGACTACCTGGCTCCATTGACTGACCGTACCGCCCAACTTCTGAAAGCGCGTTTCCAGGGCCGAATCACCGTCGGCCAGACCGGCGCGTGGCTGAAAGAGAAACAGGACCATTCCCAATTCATGGCCAACGTGGGCGCCCTTGCGTCCGACGGCAGCATGCGCAAGGTGCACATCTACGAGTTTGACAACAAAGGGTTCCTGATCTCGATGGTCCGCGCAGACGCTGCCCGATTCGCTGCGGGCGAGGCCTGGCTGCTGGACAAAGCCGAGCGCACCGAATTCATCACACGGGGCACGGATGGCATGAGGGTCCAGAGGCGCGCAGACGCCAGCGTTCGCTGGCCCACCCAGATCAGCGCCGAGATGGTGTCAGCCGCTGTGCTCAAGCCCGAGCGCATGGGCACCATTGACCTGTTTGAGTACATCCAGCATCTCGATGCCAACGGGCAGACCGCGCAGCGCTATGAAATTGAGTTCTGGAAAAAGGTCTTCTACCCTTTGAGCTGTCTGGTAATGGTGGTGCTGGCCCTGCCGTTTGCGTACCTGCATTTCCGCTCTGGCGGGATTGCCACATATGTGTTTGGCGGGGTGATGGCGGGCATCAGTTTCTTTTTGCTCAATAACGTTTTTGGCTACATTGGCAACCTGCAAAACTGGCAGCCCTGGCTTACGGCCGCGTTGCCCGGCATGATTTATTCATTGCTTTCGCTCACCGCCTTTGGCTGGCTGGTGCTCAGAAGGTAGCTGCATTTCAAAGGCAGTCAAGCGCAACATGACACAGCGTGGCATCGTTCTTTTTGGCCATGGGTCCCGCGACCCGCTCTGGCGCAAGCCGATTGAGGCGGTGGCAGCACGGGTGCGCGCGCTTGATGCGGCGGTTGCCGTGCGATGCGCCTACCTGGAGCTGACTGAGCCCGATCTCGGTGCCACGGTCGATGGCCTGATGGCTGAGGGCATCCGGTCCATCACCATCGTTCCGATGTTTTTGGGCGTCGGCAAACACGCCCGCGAAGACTTGCCCTTGCTGCTGGACGCGCTGCGCAGGCAACATCCGGGGGCTGAGTTTAATTTGCAGGCATCAGTGGGTGAGCAGCCGGCGATGATCGAGTTGCTGGCCAAAATTGCACTCATAATTTGACATGAATTTGCATCAGTTCCGTTTTGTCCAGGAAGCCGCCCGGCGCAACCTCAACCTGACCGAGGCGGCCAAAGCCCTTCACACATCCCAGCCAGGCGTCTCCAAAGCCATCATCGAGCTGGAAGAAGAGCTGGGCATCGAGATCTTTGCCCGCCACGGCAAGCGCCTCAAGCGCATCACCGAGCCCGGCCAGCACGTGCTCAAAAGCATTGAGCTGATCATGCGCGAGGTGGGCAACCTCAAGCGCATTGGCGAGCAATACAGCGCAGAAGACAGCGGCACGCTGTCTATCGCCACCACCCACACGCAGGCCCGCTATGTACTGCCGCAACCGGTGGCCAAGCTCCGTGAGGCTTACCCCAAGGTCAATGTGAGTTTGCACCAGGGCTCGCCCGAACAGGTGGCGCGCATGCTGATCGACGAAGTGGCTGAAATCGGCATCGCCACCGAATCCCTGGCTGGCTACTCGGAGCTGGTCACCCTGCCCTGCTATGAATGGCAGCACGTGCTGGTGCTGCCGTCCGGCCACCCGCTGGCGCGCAAGGAAAACATTACGCTTGAAGACATTGCCCTGGAGCCGTTGATCACCTACCACCCGGCCTATACCGGGCGCACAAAAATCGACCAGGCCTTCGCCACGCGCAAACTGGCGCCGCGCGTGGCGCTGGAAGCGATCGACTCCGACGTGATCAAAACCTATGTGCGCCTGGGCCTGGGCGTGGGCATTGCGGCCGAAATGGCCGTTCGTGACGTGATTGCGGAAGGCGCCAAAAGCGATTTGGTGATCCGCCCGGCCGGCCAGCTTTTTGGGCAAAATGTCACCCGTGTCGCCTTCAAACGCGGCGCCTACCTGCGAAACTTTGTCTACCAGTTTGCCGAGCTGCTGAGCGACCGGCTGAACCGCAACTTCATCACCCAGGCCATGACCGGGCATGCAAATGACTATGAACTCTAACCAGACCCCTCCCCAGACCCCTCCCCACACCCCTACCCTGCAAAGCCGCCTGCCCAACGTAGGCACCACGATTTTTACTGTGATGTCCACCCTGGCCGCAGAAAAAAATGCCGTCAACCTGGGCCAGGGGTTTCCTGATTTCAACTGCGACCCCAAGCTGGTGCATGACGTCACCGGCGCAATGACACGCGGCCTGAACCAGTATCCGCCAATGACCGGCGTGTCTGAGCTGCGCGAGGCAGTCGCTATAAAAATAAAAGCTATGTATGCATATGAATACAGGGCTGCAGGCGAAATAACCATTACCGCAGGGGCTACGCAAGCCATCATCACGGCAATTTTGGCGGTGGTCCATCCGGGCGATGAAGTGATTGTGCTGGAGCCCTGCTACGACAGCTATGTGCCCAATATCGAGCTGGCCGGCGGTGTGGTGGTGCGGGTGCCCCTGACGCCGGGCACCTTCCGGCCCGATTTCGGCAAGATTGCAGCGGCCATCACGCTCAAAACCCGCGCCATCATCGTCAATTCGCCACACAACCCCAGCGGCACGGTGTGGACGCGAGACGACATGCTGGCGCTGCAGGACATTCTGGCCCCCACCAACATCCTGCTGATCAGCGACGAGGTGTACGAGCACATGGTGTTTGACGGCCAACAGCACCAGAGCGCGGCGCGCTTCCCCGGCCTGGCTGCCCGGGCGTTCATCGTCTCCAGCTTCGGCAAAACCTACCACGTGACCGGCTGGAAGGTAGGCTACGTGGCCGCCCCCGCCGCGCTCACGGCAGAATTCAGAAAAGTGCACCAGTTCAACGTGTTCACTGTGAACACGCCGGTGCAGTACGGCTTGGCCGCTTACATGGCCGACGCCAAGCCCTACCTTGAACTGCCCGCCTTCTACCAGCGCAAGCGCGACCTGTTCCGCAACGGCCTCAAGCGCACCAGATTCAAGTTGCTGCCCAGTGAAGGCACGTACTTTCAGTGTGTGGACATTTCCAGCGTGAGCGAACTGGGCGAGGCTGACTTCTGCAAATGGCTCACCACACATATTGGCGTGGCGGCTATTCCGCTGTCTGCCTTTTATGGTGACGGGTTTGACCAGCGTGTCGTGCGGTTTTGCTTCGCCAAGAAGGACGAGACACTCAACTCGGCGCTGGACCGGCTGGCGCGGCTGTGACAGCCCCGTGCCAGGCGCCCAAGCCTTGCAGGTAATGGTGTCCTACGCACAGACGGGTGTTGCGCCAAGCCCGGACGCGGCATTCTCTGGCAACTCGCTGATCGTGGTTATGCCAAAAACGGCCAATCCAGTGATTTTGGTGCCTGCAAAATAAATTGCGCTCAGCGCCTCGCACGCGCCTCCCGCCGCGCGATCCACAAGGTTGACGCGCAAATCACCACGCCGCCCGCCAGCGTGGACTGGGCTGGCGTGTCCGAGAAGATCAGCCAGCCCAGCGCGGCAGACCACACCAGGTCCAGAAACTTGACGGACTGCGTGGCGGAAATATCTGCAATGCCGAATGAGCGCGTCAGGCAGTAATGCCCGGCGCTGCCCAAAATGCCGCAAATAAAAAAGGTGCCCCATTGCACAAGGGTCGGTGCCTGCCAATGCAGCAGCGCCAGCGGCAGGCTGAACAGCGTCACGGTGATGGCCTGCCAGACCACAATTACTTCCACGCGTTCATAGCGGGTCAAAGCCTTGGTCAGCAGAAAAGACGCAGCAAACAGCGGTGCCGACGCCAGCATCACCAAGTTGTACCCACCACCGGCACCTGACAGTTTGGGCCCCACCACAATGACGACGCCGACAAAGCCGATGGTTGCCGCCAGCCAGCGCTCCCAGCGCATGGGTTCCTTAAAAAACAGATACGCGCCAATCATGATGAAAATCGGCCCGGTGAAGCCAATGGCCGTCATGTCCGCCAGCGGGATTTTTGGCAGCGCCACAAACCACAGGCACAGCCCGGCGGTGTGCACCGCGCCGCGCAGAAATTGGCCTCCGATCTGCCTGGGCACGTAGGCTGCCAGGCCCGCGCGCAGAATCAGCGGCAACATCACCAACAAGCCAAAACCGTAGCGCAAAAACTGCGACTGCAGCGGATCCAGCTGCAGCGTCAGGCCCCGCATCACGGCGTTCAATACGGACAGGCACAGTCCGCCGGCGCTGGTCCACAGTAGGCCTTTGACGACCGGGTCCAGCTGGCTGGCGCGTGCCAGCACCAGCGCAAGCCTTGTTCGCAATAACTGGGTCATCGGGTCATCGGGCCGTCGGGTTTTCATTGTGCGGTCTTCAAGCGGTCGTGGCGCTGTTTTCACGCACTGTTCACGCGCTCTTCACGCATTCAATTGCGCCCAGGCTTTGTCCAGCCGTTTGGCGCTCACCGGCTGCGGCGTGCGCAGCTCCTGCGCAAAGAAGCTCACGCGAAGCTCTTCCAGCAGCCAGCGGAACTCCTGCATGCGGTCATCCACCACGCCTTTGCGCTCGACCACCAGACGCCAATAGCGCTGGTCTTGCGGGCGAAGCTCGACCAGGCGAGCGGCGTCGCGGGCCGGGTCGGCGCGGTATTTGTCCAGCCGTGCCGTGATGGCCTTGAGGTAGCGCACAAAGTGCGGCAGTTGCGCCCAGGGCGAGTCCGTCAGGAAACGCTTGGGCATCAGGCGCTGCAGTTGCTGGGTGGCGTCTGCCGTGGCCTCAGGCGCGTTTTTGGTGTCTTTGATCTTGCGCACAGCCACAGCGTACTCCAGCAGGATGCTGGCGGCCAGGCGGGCCACTTCATTGGCAATCAGCGTGAGGCGGCCCCGTCCCTCCTCCACCCGGCGCCTGAAGTCGGCCTGGTTGGTGGGCAGCGGCTCCATCAGAAAGGCCCGGTCCAGCGCCACGGCAATAATTTGGTCGCGCAAGCCTTCTACCGAGCCACCGCCGGTGCCATCGGCAGCCCGGCCCACCAGCATGTAGGCCACGGCCATTTTTTGCAGGTCGGGGATGTTTTTCTCAAGGTACTTCAGCGCGTCCTTGATCTGCAAGGCAAACAGGCGACGCAGGCCGGCGCGGTGTTTGGCGGTGGCAACGACGGGCTCATCGAATACCTCGATGGTGACGCCTGCGTCGGCAGGCGTACTGGCGTCACCCGCCTTGGCTGAACTTGAGCCTGCGCCTGAAGCAGGACCGCCATCGACCAGTGCGGGGAAACCAATCAAAGTCTGGCCGCCCTTTTGAATTTCGAGCAGCTCGGGCAGTTCGCCAAAGGTCCAGGCGGTGTAGCGCTGCCCAGGGGTAGAAAGCTGATTTACTCCGTTTTTTATAGCTGCTTGTGCATGCGGGACGAGGGCTACAGGCCTTTTTTCTTCCAAAAAATCATTTTTTGAGGCATTTTGGGCCATTTTCAGCCCCGCCAGCGCCTGGAACGCCCCCCGGGCCTGTGCGCCGAGTTCCGCCTTCAACGCACCCAGATTGCGCCCGGCGCCAAGCTGCCTGCCATGCTCATCCACCACCCGGAAATTCATGAAGAAGTGCGGCGTCAGCATGTCGGCCTTGATGTCGGCGCGCAAGATGTCCAGCGACGTGGCCAGACGTGCCAGCTTCAGTACCGCATCCACCAGCGGGCCGTGGCCAAATATCTCTGGCGTGTTCAAGGTGGCTGCCATTTTGCTGGCGGTGTCAGGCAGCGGCACCAGGCGCGAGCGCGGGCGCTGGTGCAGCGTTTTCAATAGCGCCTGAATTTTCTCTCTCAGCATGCCGGGCACCAGCCACTCGCAGCGCTCATCGTTCGCCTGGTTCAGCACGAACAGCGGCACCGTCACCGTCAGGCCATCTTTGGCGTCGCCCGGCTCGTGCAGGTAGGTGGCAGCGCAGTCCACGCCGCCCAGGCGGATGGTTTTGGGGAACGACAGGGTGGTGATGCCTGCGGCCTCGTGGCGCATCAGTTCATCGCGGGTCAGCACCAGAAGCTTGGAAATTTGTCCCGGAGATGCCAGCCCGCTTTTGCGTGTTTCCTCGCGGTACCAGCGCTCAAAGCTGTGCCCGCTGCACACGTCGGCTGGCAATTGCTGGTCGTAGAAAGCATAGATCAGTTCGTCGTCCACCAGCACGTCCTGGCGGCGCGCCTTGTGCTCCAGGTCTTCCACCTGTTTGATGAGTTTGTGGTTGGCAGTCAGGAACGGCAGCGCGGTTTCCCACTGGTCGTTCACCAGCGCTTCGCGGATGAAAATCTCGCGCGCGGCCACCGGGTCCACCCGGCCATAGTTCATGCGCCGGCCGCTGTAGATGACGATGCCATACAGCGTGGCTCGCTCCAGCGCCGTCACCTCGGCCGCTTTCTTTTCCCAATGCGGATCGAGCAACTGTTTTTTGAGCAAATGGCCGCCGACTTGCTCCAGCCATTGCGGCTCGATGTTGGCAATGCCCCGGCCAAACAGCCGCGTGGTCTCGACCAATTCGGCCGCCACAATCCAGCGCCCCGGCTTTTTGGCCAGATGGGCGCCCGGGTGCGCGTAAAACTTGATGCCGCGTGCGCCCAGGTACTCGCCGCGCGTGCTTTGACCGGCAGGGCCAGCCTTCGCGCCTTGTTCATTGCCGGCTTCCTCAAGCTTCCAGCCGATGTTTCCCAGCAGGCCTGACAGCATGGACAAGTGCAAGTGCTCATAGCTGGCAGGCGCGGAATTGAGCTTCCATTGGTGCTCGGCCACCACGGTGTGCAATTGCGAATGAATGTCGCGCCACTCGCGCACGCGGCGGATGTTGACGAAGTTCTGGCGCAGCAGCTGCTCGTACTGGCGGTTGGAGAGCTTGTGGGACGTTGGGCCACCCTCACCCCTGCCCTCACCCGCAAGCGGGAAAGGGAGTAATTTCCGTTCACGAACCGGTGGAATTGACTGCATGGAATGAGCACCACCGCGCGAATCCTCCAGCCACTTCCACAATTTCAAATACCCGCTGAACTCACTCTTCTCATCATCAAACTTCACATGCGCCTGGTCGGCCTGCGTCTGCATCTCCATCGGTCGATCCCGCACGTCCTGC
>JANYJD010000045.1 GCA_025358555.1 Rhodoferax sp. | reverse complement strand
TTATAGACAAAATAGGAACATAAACACATATATTTAGTGACTACAAGTAACAGTCAAAAAAAGACCGCCCTCAGACGGTCTTGCCCAGCTACAGCGGACAGTTTTGCTTGATCAGTGGCTGCAAAAAGGGAGGAACTTCAGCTTAATGTTGTGCACCATGCAATACAAGTTCCACTGCGTGTTGGCCTTGGTGCGCCCACGGTGATTCAAGCGCGCCAGCCGCTTGTTGCGTCTGATGTTGGCAAACACCGGCGCCACGGTGCCCATGGGCTGGCTGTAAAGCTGGCGTCCCCGGGGTGAGTCAATCGCCTGGCGCATGCGCTGACTTGGATGGTTGTGGTGGATGTGGCCACAAACGCGAACCTGTGCGCAAAATATCAGCGCATGGACATCGGGCTGGGCAGTCCGAAATTGATTACCCCCATGAATCGGCGTTCTTGGGCAGCGCTTGATGCGGATCAAAGACTTGGAGCTTGTCGCCATTTGTCAAAGTCTGGGTGTACACCACCAGATTCACGCCGCCCGCCTTGCGGCGAGACGCAAAAAGCAGGCCCTTGGCTCCGGCGGCCAGCACGATATCACCCAACACCCAGGACGGCGGCTCAACCTTTTGATTGAACCAGAGCCCGCGCCAATCGCAGTCGAAATCTTCCCAAAGGGGCTCCCAACTGTTTGGCTCGTAGCCTTGGGTGAAATCCACCAACGGGCCAATGTCGACCTCCAGGTTGATTAAAGTTCCTGGTGGCATCAAGGCAGATAGCTGTTGGTATTCGGCAATGGCTGTGGCGGCGTCCATCGAAAAGTACAGAGCGTCAACACCTGGACGATTGGCCCGTCCGCCAAATTGCCCGGCACCAGCCCCGCTGGTTGGGGCAAATGCCCAACGCGGCGTGAGCAAGCGCATGCCCACGCCCGAAAAGCGCGGCAGCAGCTTCAACCCGAAAATCCAGTTTGAAGCGATGCAAGGTAGGCCAGCAGGTCCTCGATCCGGCCCGCACTGACAAGTTCTTCGGCGGTCTTGAAGCCGAAGGTTTCGATGGGGTCGTTGCGATACCAAATCAAGGCTTTGTCGATGTTGCCGTTGAGCGCATAGGCCGCCTTGATGGCCTTGACGGCATCGCGTAAATGACGCTGTACCGCAGCCGTGGTGGGTGCGCGTCTGAGGGTATTGCGGTGGACATGAGCTTGATCGGCCAGACTTTGCATGTCAATCTGAAGCGCCAGGCCAAAGAGCTGTGGCGATAGCGCAGGAGCTGGCACCTGTGGGTCAGAAAGTGAATACAAAAAGTCTTCGAAGCCGGGTCGTGGCGCGGCGAATCTGGTGGTCTGCATGATGTGGTCTTTGCTGTTGATTGCCTTTTATTTACATTTATTATGCATTTTCTTTTACTTTTATATGCGCTATTTTTGCATCAATCACGCGCGGAAACTCATGGACCATGGTTGCAGGCAGGCCATGATGCGTGGTGTGAGCGCCAAAAGCGGCTTCACAGGCACGACTGGGTGGCAACTTTGCCGTCCAGGCCCTGCGCGAAGGCAGCAGTGCCGACGCCATCCGCCAAGCCCGCATCGCCAAACACCCCGCCCGCCGCCTCGGCCGCCCGAATGAATTTGGCGCCGCCTGTGCGTTTTGTGCAGCGCGCATGCGGGGGACATCAAAGGGCAGAACCTGCTGATGGATGGGGGATCGTTTTTTGGGACGTTTCAGCCTGGTTTGATGATCAGATTAGCACGTAATGTTACTTTGATGTACAATTGAGATGTACATGAAAGGCAAACTATGTCTATTTCAATCGCACAAACACGCCAGCAACTGTCTGCGCTCATCGACGCAGCCCAAAGCGCGCCGCAAGTCATCACCAAGCGCAATGCGCCTGTTGCGGTGATCGTGTCTGCCGAATACTTCAAGCGCACCGAAGTTGCCGCCCACAGCACTGACAGCCTTTACAGCAGCATCATGGCTGCGCGCGCTGCCCATTTGCCCACCGACGATCTGGGGCTTGTTACGGGGGCTACGCGGGCTGCCGCCTGGACGCGCAGTAATAGCTTTGCCGACACCGAATGACGCCCTGAAGAAAATCCAGATCAAAAAGGTGTTCATGGCGCAAATCATTTTTTTGGCCGACACCAACGTCCTGAGCGAGCTGGTTAGAAAAACGCCAGACGCAGGCGTCTTGCAATGGCTGCAATCTGTTGAGCTGATGGCGGTCTGCGCCATCACGATCGAAGAAGCCCACTTTGGCTTGGCGTGGCAGCCCAATGCCCGCAAGCTCAGCCTGTTCAACGCGGTCGTCCAAAGATTGCATACGGTCTACCCCATCACCGAATCGATTGCCCACCGCGCAGGCGTGCTGCGCGGCCAGTTCCAGGCGCAGGGCATTGCCCGGAGCGCCCCCGACATGCTGATCGCGGCCACCGCGCAAGAGCACCTGCTGGTCATCGCCACGCGCAATGTGCGCGACTTTTTAGGCTGCGGCGTGCAGGTGGTGAACCCGTTTGAGCGGGTGGAGTGAGTCCGGCTTGGTTTGGACCGTGCAGCGGATCTTGTTCATTTGCAGCATGAACCGATGGCATCCGCCAGGCTCGGCGCTTAAGTCAGGTTGAAAAAATCTCCACGTCTTGCGTCATCGGGTAATGCTTCCGATTCCCCGTCCAAAGTGGGCAGCGATGGGCCTTTGCGGTGGCGGCAAGCAGGTAGTCTTCTTGCGAGATACCTCGAAAAGCTTTGCGGTATTGGTTGGCGTAGAGGCCCGCGATGCGCCCAGTGTCACTGTCTGCTTGCACATGCTGGCACAGGCCGAAAAAGGCCTCAATGTCTGTGTGCTCACGCTTGAACGCGCCGGCGTAGACCTCTGCGACCACAATCGGGCTGATCAGAAACACTGTTTGCGATTCCATCAAGGCCAGAAAACGAGTGACGACTTTGGGCTGTTTTTTGAGCAGGTCGATGACGATGTCGGTATCCAGCAACAGACGCTCGGGCGTCATGATTTTTCGGCTTTGCGCAGGAGTCGGCTCGTGCTGCGAATTTGCTGCACGTAGGCCTTCGAGCTGGTGCCCGCAAAACTCTCCAGCGGATTGAGACGGTCAAAGTAGGCGCGAGCGTCAGACACGGGGTCGCTTTGAATGTCTTTTTCAAGCGTGCGGCGGATCAGCTCCGACATGCTGACGCCTACGCTGCGCGCCCGGGTTTTGAGGCTGTCGTGCAAGCTGTCTTGCAGATAAATTTGAGTGCGATGCATAGGAAAATACCTAATACTGATGTATAGATGTGTACATTATCTAACAAGTTGCTTCCCTTTGTTGCGTTGTCTCGCCAAAGGGTGAATGTCAATTGACGCTGCCACCCAATCACCCTAAGCTCATATGGAATCCCCCGAAATCTTTTTTCTCTTTTTTCTCTTTTTTGCTCACATTTTCATGAACCTGTTTTCTCGCTCCAAAGTCTTGACCTGGGCCGCGACCTTTGCCGTCGCCCTGTCTTGCACCGCCGCCAATGCCCAGGCCTGGCCCGCCAAACCCATCAAATGGATCGTGCCCTACACACCGGGCGGCATCACCGACAACGCCACGCGGATGGTGCTGCAGAAAGTGCAGGAGCAAACCGGCTGGACCATTCTGGTGGAGAACCGGCCTGGCGCCAACTCGCTGCTGGGCGCCGACCTGGTGGCCAAATCTGCGCCTGACGGCTACACGATGCTCACTGTCATCGCGGCCCACGCGGCCAATGTCACACTGTACGCGGGGCGCATTCCCTACGACCCGGTGAAGAGCTTTGCGCCGATCTCGCTGGTGGGCGTTGCGCCGTTGATCATGACGGCCAGCAACAGCTTTGCGCCCAAAGACATGAAGGAGTTTGTCGCCTATGCCAAGGCCAACCCCGGCAAAGTGTCCTTCGGTTCATCAGGCGTGGGCGCGGCCGCGCACCTGACCACCGAGCTCTTCAAGCAGTCGCTCGGCGCGGACATGGTTCACGTGCCTTACAAGGGCACTGCGCCGGCGCTGCAGGACTTGATCGGTGGCAGCATCCAGATTCTGGTCGACACGCCCAGCGCGTTGATGCCGCACGTGCGCGGCAGCAAGATCAAGGCGCTTGGCATGTTCTCGGCCAAGCGACTGCCCAGCGCGCCCGAGGTGCCCACCGTCGGTGAAGCGGGCGGCCCGCCTTTGGAATCGTCCACCTGGGTGCTGTTTCTGGCGCCCGCAGGCGTGCCGCGCGACATCGTGACCCGCCTGAATTCCGAGGTCGCCAAAGCCGTCAACTCACCCGACATAAAGGCAAGGTTCGAAGCCCTGGGCATCGAGCCCGTGGGCAATTCGCCCGACGCCGC
>JANYJD010000021.1 GCA_025358555.1 Rhodoferax sp. | reverse complement strand
CGCAGCGGTCTCCTGCACATGGATTTCAGGGACCGCACTTCCCTTGCGCACCTTTAAAAAATAGACCTTCTCCTGACTTCCGAAGACAACGGCCAGGCGTGCCAAATATTCCGCCAGACGTGCCATGGGCAACGTGTCTGGCTTCCAGGCATCAATGCGAAAGTCAAAAATGGTTGGAGCGGCCATGCCATCATTATCTACCTTGCTGTGAAATATGCGTCAGAGCAAATCCTCAAGAACAACAGGTGTGCACATGTTGCCTAGAGCGGCAAGTCCTGGCTCAAAAGTTGCCCTCGTATAAGCTGATCGGTACTGTGGAAAATGTTCGTAAAAGTGTAAGCTGACTAAAAAATGTCATATCAATAGCCACATATGCAATCTAGACGAGGGCTAGAGCCTTATTTAGCCACTCAAATGACCAAACGATAGCCCACACCAGTCTCCGTCAGCAAATGCTGCGGCTGGGTTGGGTCGGCTTCAAGCTTTTGCCGCAGGTGCCCCATGTAAATGCGCAAGTAGTGGCTTTGGCCGGCGTGTGACGGGCCCCACACTTCGCGCAGCAACTGGCGGTGGGTGAGCACCCGGCCTGCATTGGCAATCAACGTCGTGAGCAGGCGGTATTCGATTGGCGTGAGGTGCACCTCGGCCCCGCTTCGGCGCACCAGGCGGGCCTGGCGGTCTACCGCAACGTCGCCAAACGTGAAAACCGGATTCTCGTCAAAGGTTGCGTCAGACGCCCCATTGCCTGAGCCACCGCCCGTCCCACCACTGGCTCCGTCCGCTGCTGCAGCGCGCGGTCGGCGCAGGTTGGCGCGCACCCGGGCCAGCAGTTCGCCCACGCCAAAGGGTTTGGTCAGGTAGTCATCGGCACCGGCGTCCAGCGCGGCAATTTTGTCGACTTCATCTGTGCGGGCCGACAGCACGATGATGGGCACGGTGGACCAGCCACGCACGTCGCGGATCACCTCCAGCCCATCGCCGTCGGGCAGCCCCAGGTCCAGCACCAGCAGGTCGGGCTTGCGGGTGCCTGCCTCGGTCAAGCCTTTCTTTGCGGTGTCGGCCTCGTGCACTTGCCAGCCCTCGGCTTCGAGCGCCATGCGCACAAAACGGCGGATTTGCGGTTCATCTTCAATCACAACAACGGTGGGGCTGGACATGTCGCCAGTTTAGGGCGCTTCGGGTTGCTTCCAGCGGCTTCAGGTCGCTTCAGGCGGGGTATGGCGTGGCAGGGTGACGCAAAACAGCGCGCCTCCGCCCGGTGCGTTGCTTGCCACAATCTGGCCCCGGTGCGCGTCGACCACGGCCTTGCAAATGGCCAGCCCCAGCCCAACGCCGGGCGTGGCTGATTCGGCTTTGCCGCGCGTGAATTTGTCAAACAGCGTTGACTCCTGTCCCTTGAGTCCAGGCGGCAGCCCCGGCCCGTGGTCGCGCACGCACAGCACCAGCGTGCCTTGCTGGCCGTTTGTGAGGGGCGCAACAGGCGTAATGTGGGCACTGACCTCAATCGGCGGTGCGCCGTATTTAGACGAATTCTCCAGCAGGTTGACCAGCACGCGCTCCATTAATGCTGCATCAAACTCAACCAGTGGCAAGTCGGCGGGCACGTCCGTATGCACCGTGCGCCCGGCCAGCGCGTGCTGGGCCGCGCGAATGGCCGAGCCAACCACTTCCTGCACCGACTGCCATTCAATGCGCAGCTGGACGCCGCCGTTTTGCAGGCGCGCCATGTCCAGCAAATTGGTCACCAGGGCGCTGAGCTGGCGTGCCTGCTGGACAATTTCTGCGGCGGTGGCGGCCTGTGCGCTGCCGGTCTGCTGGCCACCCTGCACAGCAGACGATGGCAGCAGGGCGCTCTGCAGCGATTCGGCAAGCCCTATCAGCGCGGTGAGCGGCGTGCGCACGTCATGTGAGATGGCCGCCAGCAGCGTGTTGCGCAGCCGCTCGGACTCCATCTGCACCACGGCCTCCTGGGCAACCTCCACATAGTGCACGCGCTCCAACGCAATCGCAATTTGGCGGGCCAGCGTGTCAAGCTGCTGCATTTGCTCTGGAATCAGCAGCCAGCGCGACTGTGCGGGTTTGAGCGCCAAAATGCCGCGCACCCGCATGGGTGCCTTGAGCGGCACGTAATGCCAGGCTTGCGCCGACAGGGTTGAGGTGGCCAGGCCGGCCGACTGCTCGTTGCGCAAGGCCCAGTCGGCCACGCTTGTGTCAAAGTCGGGCGGCATGGGGTGCGATGCGTTATGCGGGGTTTCGTGCAGCGTTTCGTGCAGCATTTCGTGCATCGTGTCGGGTGGCAGCGCGAGCTGGCCATCCGCGCCAGTGATGAGCACCAGTGCCTGCCCGCCAAAGTTGCGCTGCACAGCGGCCTGGCCCAGCTCTGCCACCTGGCTGCTCAAAAGCGCGGCAGACAGCTCGCGGGTCAGCTCAAACAGCGACTGCGCACGCCGCTCCCGGCTGCTGGAGATGCGGGCCTGAAAACGCAAGCCCGCGGTGAGCTGCCCGGTCATCAAGCCCACCGCCAGCATGACGGCAAAGGTGAGCAGGTATTGCACGTCGCTGACCGCGAATGACAGTCGCGGCGCCACAAAGAAAAAGTCAAACGCCGCCACGTTCAGAAACGCCGCCAGCGCCGAAGGCCCCCGGCCAAACTTGAGCGCCACCAGCACCGTTCCCAGCAAAAACAGCATGACGATGTTGGCCAGGTCAAATAGGTTGATCAGCGGTAGCGCCAGCAAGGTGATGGCCGCGCTGCTGGCAATGGCCCCTGCATAGCGCATCCAGCGGGCTTGAGACGGGGCGCCCAGCCGCTCGCTTTCGTCGCCTGCGTCCTTTGCACGTGGCGCTGCGCGCGCCAGCTTGCGTGCGCTCTCGGCCTGGCCCACTTCCACAATGTCCAGCGTGGGTGCGCGCAAAGCCAATTGCCGGGTCATGGTTTGCCCACTCCAGGGCCTCGACCAGCCCGTGCCGCCTGTCCAGGCTGTCAGTTTGGGTCGCCCCACCACCAGCGTTGCACAGTTCAGCAATTGGGCCTGTGCCACGAGCGCATCCGCAGCATTGCCACCGGTCAGCACAGCGGTAGTGGCTCCAAGCTCTTCGGCCAGCTTGATGACCGACAGGATGCGGTCACGCTCGAGCACGTCCAGACGCTGCAGGCGAGGCGTCTCCACATAGGCCGCATGCCAGTGCACATTGAGCTGCCCGGCCAGACGGGCTGCTGTGCGTACCGTCTGCTCGGCGCCCGCGCGCGGGCCAATGCAGGCCAGGATGGCGCCCGAGGTGTTCCAGGCGGGCAGGCCCTCCTGCGCTTTGCCCGTGCGGGCCGTGCCAGACTGCTCCACCCGGTAACTGCGCACGTCTCCTTCCACATGCTCGGCGGTGCGGCGCAGCGCAATCTCGCGCAACGCAATCAAGTTGCCTTTGCGGAAGAAGTTTTGGGCGGCGCGCTCTGCCTGCTGTGGCAGGTAGACCTTGCCGGCCTTCAGGCGCGCAGTCAGCTCGTCGGGCGTGACATCCACCAGAATGATTTCATCTGCACCGTCCAGCACGGTGTCGGGCACGGTTTCATGCACGCGGATACCGGTGATGGCGCCCACGGTGCCGTTCAGGCTCTCAAGGTGCTGCACGTTGAGGGCCGACCACACGTCAATGCCCGCCTCAAGCAGTTCCTGCACGTCCTGCCAGCGCTTGGGGTGGCGCGAGCCCTGCACATTGCTGTGCGCCAGCTCGTCGACCAGCAGCACGGCGGGTTGGCGCGCCAGCGCAGTGTCCAGATCGAATTCCTTGAGCGTTTGCCCCCGGTAGGGCATGTCTTTGCGCGGCAACACCTCCAGCCCGGCCAGCATTTCGGCCGTCTCGCTGCGGCCATGGGTTTCCACCACGCCCACCAGCACCTCTCGGCCCGCCTTGCGCTCGCGCTGCGCCGCACTGAGCATGGCGTAGGTTTTTCCCACGCCCGCGTTGGCACCAAAGTAGATGCGCAGCTTGCCCTTGCGTGCCCGCTGGTCGTCACCGCGAAGCTGCTCAAGCAAGTGGTCGGGGTCGGGTCGGGTGTCTGACGGGCTAGCCATGCGCTACAGAGTACCAGCTAGTCACGGGTTCATCGGAGTGACGCCAAAGCCAGGTTGAGTTTGAGCACGTTGACTTGGGGCTCACCCAGAAAGCTCAGAAAAGGGTGTTCGGTTTGGGCCTCCACCAGGGTCTGCACTTTTTCAGCCGACAGGCCCCGCGCTTTGGCCACCCGGCTCACCTGAAAGCGCGCCGCTGCGGGGCTGATGTGCGGGTCCAGCCCGCTGGCCGAGGCCGTAACCAGATCGACCGGCACGGCGGCTGTGTTGCCCGGATCTGCCGCACGCAGGGCTTCAATGCGGGCCTTGACGGCATCCACCAGCGCCAGGTTCAGCGGGCCAAGGTTGGAGCCACCGGAAGCCGAGGCGTTGTAGGCCATGGGGCTGGTGGCAGAGGGGCGGCCCCAGAAGTTTTTAGGATCGGAAAAACTCTGGCCAATTAGCGCGGAGCCCACGGGTTTGCCGTTTTGCAGGATCAGGCTGCCATGGGCCTGTGCCGGGAACAGCGCCTGCGCCAGGCCCGTCACGACCACAGGGTAGGCCACGCCGGTGAGCAGCGAAAGGATGAAGAACAGTACGAGTGCGGGGCGAAGAATGGTTTTCATTATGGGCTCTGAATGAGTGCTGAATGGGCGGTGAATTTTGGAGTGAAGCGTGTGCAATGCGCAGCGGGTCAAGTAAGGTGCAGAGCGACCAGCAACAAGTCAATCGCCTTGATGCCGACGAAGGGCACCACCAGGCCGCCCAGCCCGTAAATCAGCAGATTGCGGCGCAGCAAAGCAGCCGCGCCAACGGCCCGGTACTTGACGCCTTTGAGCGCCAGCGGAATCAAAAACATGATGATCAGCGCATTGAAAATCACCGCCGACAGAATGGCCGATGACGGGCTTCCCAGTTGCATCACATTCAGCGCCGATAGCTGCGGGTAAGTGGTCACAAATATCGCCGGGATAATGGCAAAGTACTTGGCCACGTCGTTGGCAATCGAGAACGTGGTCAAGGAGCCACGCGTCATCAGCAGGGCTTTGCCGGTCTCCACAATCTCCAGCAGCTTGGTGGGGTTGGAGTCCAGATCCACCATGTTGCCGGCCTCCTTGGCGGCCTGAGTGCCGCTGTTCATGGCGACGGCCACGTCGGCCTGGGCGAGCGCCGGGGCATCGTTGGTGCCGTCACCGGTCATGGCGACGAGGCGACCCTCAGCCTGGTACTGTCGTATCAGCTTGAGTTTGTCCTCAGGCGTGGCTTCGGCCAGAAAATCATCGACACCGGCTTCGGCGGCAATGGCTGCTGCGGTGAGCTTGTTGTCGCCGGTGATCATCACGGTCTTGATGCCCATGCGGCGCAGCTCGCCAAAGCGCTCCTTGATGCCGGATTTGACAATGTCCTTCAGCTCCACCACCCCCAGCACACGGACGTCGGCAGGCCGGCCCTCCTGCAACGTGACATCTGCCACTGCCAGTGGCGTGCTGCCACGGCGGGATACTTCGTCGGATGCCCGAATCACCTCGGCAGGCACTGTTCCACCCAGCGTTTGCACGTGTTTGCGGATGGCATCTACCGCGCCTTTGCGCAGTTGGCGGGTACTGCCGTCAAGCAACTTGATGTCGATGCCGCTCATGCGGGTCTGAGCGGTGAAGGGCACTTTAATTGTTTCTCCCACAACAGGTGTCGCCGCATTGAGCTTTTGCGCTAGCGTCACAATGCTGCGCCCCTCGGGGGTTTCGTCGGCCATCGAAGCTTGCATGGCGCACGTGGCCAGGGCCTCCTGAGACACACCGATTGCGGGGAAAAAGGCAGAGGCCTGGCGGTTGCCATGCGTGATGGTGCCAGTTTTGTCCAGCATCAGCACATCCACATCACCGGCTGCTTCCACCGCCCGGCCCGATGTGGCAATCACATTGGCCTGCATCATGCGGCTCATGCCGGCCACACCCACTGCCGACAGCAAGCCGCCAATGGTGGTGGGAATCAGGCACACCAGCAGCGCGATCAGCGCCGTGATGCTGACCACCGTGCCCGACTTGGCAGCTTCCACGCTGAAGATGGAAAACGGCAGCAGCGTCACGGTGACCACCAGAAACACGATCGTCAGTGCCACCAGCAAAATCGTGAGCGCAATTTCATTCGGTGTTTTGGCTCGTTTGGCCCCTTCCACCATGCTGATCATGCGGTCCAGAAACGACTCGCCGGGGTTAACCACAATGCGCACCACCAGCCAGTCAGATAAAACGCGCGTGCCGCCGGTCACCGCAGAAAAGTCACCGCCTGATTCGCGCACCACGGGGGCAGATTCTCCGGTGATGGCACTCTCGTCCACGGTGGCCACGCCCTCGATGACTTCGCCATCCAGGGGAACCATGTCACCCGTCTCGATGAATACAACATCGCCCTTGCGCAGGTTCTCGGCCTGCTCCGGCAACCACGGGGCACCGTGGAAAAGCTTGTTGACTGGCTCTTTATATTTCTTGGCCCAGGTGCTTTTCTTCAAGCCCCGCAGCGATGCCGCCTGCGCCTGCGCGCGGCCTTCGGCCCTGGCCTCGGCAAAGTTGGCAAACAGCACGGTGAACCAGAGCCACACGGCTACGGCCAGGATGAAACCCGCCGAGCCCCCGGTGGCTCCAGATGGGTTACTGCCGCCCTGCAGTGCCTGAAAACCCAGCAGGGTGGTGAGAATGCTGCCGATGTACACCACAAACATAACCGGGTTGCGCCACTGCACGCGGGGGCTCAGTTTGGTGAATGCGGCAATGATGGCGGGTTTGAGCAGCGCGGGGTCCAGCAGCTGGTTGGTTTTTTTGATCGTCAGGGTCATGGTGTTTCTCGTTTTCTGGCTTGTCTTGTGACGCAGCGGTTACTTGGCAGGCCACAACATCAAATGCTCCACCACCGGTCCCAGCGCCAGCGCGGGCACGTAGTTCAGCAGGCCCACCAGCAGCACCGTACCGATCAGCAGCATCACAAACAGCGGGCCATGCGTGGGCATCGTCCCACCGGTCACTGGCAAGCGCTTTTTGGCGGCCAGGCTGCCGGCAATGGCCAGCACTGGCACGATCACGCCAAACCGGCCCAGCCACATCGCCACACCCAGCAGCACGTTGTAAAACGGCGTGTTGGCAGACAGGCCGGCAAAGGCGCTGCCGTTATTGTTGGCGGCAGAGCTCAGGGCGTAAAGAATCTCCGAGAAACCATGTGCGCCGGGGTTGGCAATGCCGACCTTGCCTGCCCCGGCCAACACCGCAACGGCCGTGCCCGCCAGCACCAGAATAGGCGTGACCAGGATGGCGATGGAGGTGAGCTTCATCTCATGCGACTCGATCTTTTTGCCCAGGTACTCGGGCGTGCGGCCAATCATCAGGCCGGAGATGAAAACCGCCAGAATCGCGAAAATCAGCATGCCGTACAGCCCCGAGCCCACGCCGCCAAACACCACCTCGCCCAGCTGTATCATCACCAGCGGCACCATGCCACCCAGCGGCGTGAAGGAGTCGTGCATGCCATTCACCGCGCCACAGGACGCGGCTGTGGTGATGACCGCAAACAGGCTCGACGCATTGATGCCAAAACGGGTTTCCTTGCCCTCCATGTTGCCGCCGGATTGCAGGCTGCTGGCGGCCTGGTCCACACCCAACGCAGGCAGCAAGGGGTTGCCCGCCTGCTCTGCCGGTGTGATGGCAATGACTGCAAACACGAACATCAAGGTCATCGCGGCAAGCACGGCCCATCCCTGACGGGTGTCGCCCACCGTGCGGCCAAATGCAAAGCACAATCCGGCGGGAATCAGGAAGATTGCCAGCATCTGCAGGAAGTTGCTCAAGGCCGTGGGGTTCTCGAACGGGTGGGCCGAGTTGGCGTTGAAAAAGCCGCCGCCGTTGGTGCCGATCATCTTGATGGCTTCCTGCGACGCCACTGGCCCCATGGCCAGGGTTTGCGTGGCGGTCTTGGCGTCTTCCATTACCGCATTGCCTGTGGCGTCTTTGAGTGGCTGGCCGTCAGGGCCGTTTTTGGCGACCTGGTAGCTGGTGGCCTCCAGTGTGGCAACGTCCTTGTAGGCATCAAAGTTCTGGATCACGCCTTGTCCCACTAGGCAGATCGCGAACACCAGCGACAAGGGCAGCAGCAGCCAGGCGGTGATGCGGGTGATGTCGGCCCAGAAGTTGCCTATGACCGAAGTGGAGCGTGCGGCAAACCCGCGAAACAGGGCAAACACCACAGCGATGCCCGTTGCGGCGGAAAAGAAATTCTGCACCGCCAACGCCAGCATCTGTGTGAGGTAACTCATGGTGGACTCGCCCGCGTAGCCCTGCCAGTTGGTGTTGGATGCAAAACTGATGGCAGTGTTGAACGCGGAGTCGGGCGAGACAGCGGCCAGGCCTGCCGGATTGAGGGGCAGCCCGGCCTGCAAGCGCTGCAACCCGTAGACCACCAACACACCCAGGGCATTGAAGGCCAACAATGCCAGCGCGTAGTGGGACCACTTCATGGAAGTGTCAGCCGAAGTGCCGGCAAGGCGGTAGAGCGGCGCTTCAATCCGCTGCATCCAGCGGGGCAACTGGCCTGAACACAGGCGCGCAAGCCAGATGCCCAGGGGCCAGGAGATCGCCAGTAAAACGCTGAGGTAGAGCGCCAGCAGGCTCCAGGACGCGGAGCTCATCAGAACTCCTCCGCGCAGATCAGCGCATAGACCAGGTAGGCCAGCAACAGGATGGCGCACAGGCCACCAAAGCCATAGATGACTTCAAGGCTGATCATGGGCGGCTCCCCGCAGGCCTGTCGAGTTTTGTAAAGCCCCACACCAGCAAGCCCATCACACCCCACAGCAGGGCGATGGCTGAAACAAACGCGATATCCATGAACCTTCTCCAACATCAAAAGCGATGGAGGAAGATTAGGTTCTGGCGCGTAAAAACGGGGATGAAAGAAGGCGCAGCGGCGTAAAAAAAGCGTAAAGGCTTGAGGCATGCCGCATGCGTTTACGAAGGCATTGCCAGCTCAAATACTATTATATTAGTAGCTGTTTATGCAATGTAGACGAGGGCTACAGCCCGTTTTACCTCTAATTGTTTCCTGGTGCCGAACTAAAGAGCACCAGCGCCGCCAGAATGTCATCGCGAGTACGGAACCTGCCAAATGCCTTGGCATCCTGCTCGCGCACGTAGGTATTTCAGCTGTCAGTCGCCGTCTGGAATTCTCATTTGCCGCGATTCAGGTGGAATTGGCAACTCCGACTGCTTGATGGTTTGGATTTTGACTTGCGTCGAGCAACGCAGAATGTCCCCGTCATCGGAGTAAAGCCGGGTCACATTTCGGGACGCAGCGCATGCCACGATCATCCAGTCAAGCTTGAATTTTGTACGCGTGACTGCTTTTTGGCTCTTGCTGTCCCAAGCCTGCTCCAGCAGCAACACACATTCAGTCGCTGCCCGCTGACCGTAGGGGATTACGTCGAACGCGGCGTTTTTTGTGAGCAATTTGAGATATTGGTCGCGGGCCGAGGCAGCGCGAACCAATAATTCGGTCAGGCAGGGCGCGGGAATCAGGATTCGTGTCCGGGCCTTGCTCTCACGTTTCAATGCGGCTGTCAAATATCCCCCACAATGGCCACCATGAACCACGTCCCCGTGATAGAACTCAACCGCGGCGGCACGCTGGAGTGCTAGCACTTTGGCTCTGTCGCCGTCGTCAACGCGCAAGGCAAGCTGCTGGCCCACGCGGGTCATGCGCATTGGCTGACATTCTCGCGCTCCACGCTCAAGGCGCTGCAAGCTCTGCCGTTCGTGGAAGCAGGCGGCCCGCAGCAATTCAAGTTTGGCAATGAGCAAATCGCCCTGCTGTGCGCCAGCCACAGCGGTGAAGCAGCGCACGTGGCCAATGTTGACCAGATGCTCGACAAAGCGGGCCTGACTTATAAGGCCTTGCGCTGCGGCTGCCACGTGCCGGGCATGTTCACCCTGCTGGACATTGCGCCGCCGCCGGACCTGAAGTTTGACGAACGCCATAACAATTGCAGCGGCAAGCATGCGGGCTTTCTGGCCTACTGCGTGCAGCACGGCCACACACTTGACGACTACATCGATCCATCGCACCCACTGCAACAGGCCATCCGCCGTGACGTGGCGCGCGCATGTGGCATGGACGCGAACCACTTGAAAATGGGCATTGATGGCTGCTCGGCTCCCAACTACGCCATGCCCCTGGCCCACCTGGCACGCGGCTATGCGCGCCTGGCCAGCGGCGCGCGGGATGCCGAGTTTGGACAAAGCTTTGCGCTCTTGGGCGAGGCCATGACGGCGCACCCCGACATGGTCTCGGGCCAGGGCCGCAACGACCTGGCCTTCATGCGCGCGGGCCGGGGCGACTGGCTCACCAAAGTGGGGGCGGACGGCGTGCAGGTGGTAGGCAGCAAGAGCCGGGGCGAGGCGCTGGCCATCAAGCTGATGGACGCCAACAAGCCCGCGCTGTTTGCCGCCACGGTGGAGGCGCTGGACCAATTGGGCTGGCTGGACGATGCGCAGCGTGCCGAGCTCAAGCCCTGGCGCGCGCAGCGCATTGTCAACGCGCGGGGAATGCTGGTGGGGCAGCGGCTGCCGGCGTTTA
>JANYJD010000380.1 GCA_025358555.1 Rhodoferax sp. | reverse complement strand
GGTGGCGTAGCGTTCTACAAGCACCACTTTCAGGCCCAGGTCAGCGGCGCGAAACGCCGCACTGTATCCGCCAGGGCCGGCACCGAGCACCAGCAGGTCACAGTCTAGATCGACGGTGCCAGAGAAGCTGGCAGCAGTGGGTGCGGATGCGCCCTGTGCTGTGGGGCGAGGGGGTGAAGGCGGATTTGCTACATTACTAGTAGCTGTTGATGCACTACTGACAAGGGCTACAGCCAGTTTTTGCTCTGAAATCTTGCCATTTTCAGGGCCAGGCGCGGTTTCGGCCGCTTCGAGCAGCAGCACCAGCGATCCTTCGGCCACCTTGTCGCCAATCTTCACCTTGAGCTCTTTCACCACGCCCGCGTGGCTGCATGGGATCTCCATCGAGGCTTTGTCGCTTTCTACCGTGATCAGGCTTTGGTCCGCCTTGACGGCGTCGCCCGGTTTGACCATCAACTCAATCACGGTGACTTCAGAGAAATCACCGATATCGGGGACTTTGATTTCAAGCATTGCCATGGTGTCTATCTCCAGATTTTTATATTCGCGTATCGTTTTGTCGGGGTCGGCTCACCGCTTCAACTTCTCTTGAGCTTCTGGGTGAACACTTCAACCGGTCCGCCGGAATTTTTGTCAAACTCGCAGCCCGCCTTGACCCCCAGGCTTGCGATCTCGCGCGCGGTTTTGCCTTTGTCCCACGTTGCGTACATGGCCCCCAGCGCAAAGCCGCGTCCCGATCCAATGCCCCAGAATTCATTGAACTCAAACACTTCGCGGTAGCTGTACAGGCCATATATGCCGGTGGCGTTGGCCACTACCACACTGAACTGGCTGGACTCATACGGGTCGTTGTCGTCTTCCTTGGTCTGCATGAAAAAGGTGTCTTTGAGCAACGGGTGCAGCTTGATGAAGGTGTCAAACACCTCGTCCTTGCTGCCCAGCAAAAGCTGGTCTTTGGGCAAGGCCTGCATGGCTTTGCGCAGCACCGGAAAATGCGCGACAGTGCCGGCAATGCCGACATAACTCGGCCCCGCCAGTGTGTCGATCTTGAACAGCTTGCTGTTGGCTTCAAAGCGGCTGGACAGGCGCGTGTCGCCAAACGTCACCAGAGTATCTGCGGCGATGGCGACCTGGCCGGCCTTTTTAACAACGACGACGGTGGTCAAAGCAGAACCCGACGGAAGTCGCTCAGAACTTGCCCAAAATAGGCGTTGAAACGGGCCGCCGCTGCACCGTCAATCACGCGGTGGTCCCAGCTCAAACTCAGCGGCAGCATCAGGCGCGGCTGAAAAGACGTGCCATCCCACTTGGGCTCAATCTGGCTTTTGCAGACGCCCATGATGGCGACTTCAGGCGCGTTGATGATGGGCGTGAAGTAACGCCCGCCAATGCCGCCCAGGCTGGAGATGGTGAAGCAGGCGCCGCTCATCTCGGCCGGGCTCAGCTTGCCGTCACGCGCCTTCTTGGCCAGTTCGCCCATCTCGGTGGAGATCTGCATCACGCCTTTTTTGTCGCAGTCCTTGATGACGGGCACCATCAGGCCATTGGGCGTGTCTGCCGCAAAAGCGATGTGGTAATACTGCTTGAGCACGAGTTGGTCGCCATCAATGGAGCTGTTGAACTCGGGGAATTTTTTGAGTGCCGCAACGCTTGCCTTGATCATGAAGGCCAGCATGGTGAGCTTGACGCCGGCCTTCTCATTTTCCTTGTTCATCAGCACGCGGAAGGCTTCCAGGTCGGTGATGTCGGCATCGTCATGGTTGGTGACGTGGGGAATCAGCACCCAGTTGCGGTGCAGATTGGCGCCGCTGATCTTCTTGATGCGCGACATGTCCTTGCGCTCAATGGCGCCGAACTTGGTAAAGTCAACCTTGGGCCAGGCCAACAGACCCAAGCCGCCCCCATCTGCCGCGCCGGATGTGCCAGAACCACCCTTAGCCCCCGCCTGCTGTGCTTTAGCAGCTACGGTTTGCGTAGCGCCTGACATGACGGCGCGGGTGAAGCCCTGCACATCGGACTCGGTGATGCGGCCTTTGGGACCGCTGCCTTTGACTTCGCCCAGCGGCACGCCCAGCTCGCGTGCGAACTTGCGCACGGACGGGGATGCATGCGGCAGGCCGATAGGTGCCGTGGTGGGATCGTGGGCCGCAACGGCCACAGCGGCAGGCGCAACAGCAGTGGAGGTTGAAGCAGCTGGTGCAGCAGCCGGTGGCGATGCAGGGGCCGCAGCCGTTGGCGCACTCGGCGCTGGAGCCGCTGGCGCTGAAGCTGGTGCAGCCCCAGCCGCACCCGCCACACCTTCCAGCACCACAATCAAATCACCAATGTTGACCTTGTCCCCCAGCTTGACCTTCATTTCCTTGACGACACCCGCTGCGCTGGACGGGATCTCCATGGCCGCCTTGTCAGATTCAACCGTCATCAGCGACTGCTCGGCCTTGACGGTGTCACCCACCTTGACCAGCAGCTCGATAACGGCAACGTCCTTGAAGTCGCCGATGTCGGGCACGCGCACTTCAACCGGGCCGGCAGCCGCTGCTGGGGCGGCCGGCGCCGGCGCAGGCGCCGAATTTGAAGACACTACATTATTAATAGCTGCTTGTGCACTGGGGACGGGGGCTACAGCCTGTTTTGATGGTTCATTTGGAGCTAAAACCGGCTGGGCAGCCCCACCGCCCGCACTTTCCAGCGCCACAACGATGCTCCCCTGCTTGACCTTGTCGCCCAGCTTGACCTTGATCTCTTTCACAACACCCGCGTGGCTGGATGGGATTTCCATCGACGCCTTGTCGGACTCCACGGTGATGAGCGACTGGTCCACCGCGACGGTGTCGCCCGGCTTGACCATCAGCTCGATGACGGTGACCTCGTCAAAGTCCCCAATGTCGGGAACCTGAATTTCCAGCAATGCCATGTTTTTGTCTCCGATTGTTTTTGTCTGCGCCCGATGCTACTAAAGACGCGCCATCAAGCATAAAGCGGGTTGACCTTGTCCACCTGGATGCCGTATTTCTTGATGGCTTCAGCCACCTTGGCCACCGGCAGTGTGCCGTCTTCGCTGAGCGCCTTCAAGGCCGCCACCACGATGTAATGCCGGTTCACCTCAAAGTGCTCGCGCAGCTTGCTGCGGAAGTCGCTGCGGCCAAAGCCGTCGGTGCCCAGCACCTTGAAGGTTCTGCCCTTGGGCAAATAGGAGCGGATCTGGTCCGCATACGCCTTCATGTAGTCGGTAGACGCCACCACCGGCCCCGTGTATTTTTCAAGCTGCTGCGCTACAAAAGACACGCGTGGCGCATCAGTGGGGTGCAGCAGGTTCCAGCGCTCCGTGCTCTGGCCGTCGCGCGCCAGCTCGTTGAAGCTGGGGCAGCTCCAGACGTTGGCAGCAATGCCCCAGTCCTTCTCCAGCAGTTGCTGCGCAGCAATCGATTCGCGCAGGATCGTGCCTGAGCCGAGCAACTGCACGGTGGGTGTCTTGGCCGTTGCAGAGGAAAGACTTGGTTTGCACAAATACATGCCCTTAATGATCTGCTCTTCGGTGCCCGCAGTGAGGCCCGGCATGGCGTAGTTTTCATTGAGCAGCGTCAGGTAGAAATACACGTTGTCCTGCTTTTCCACCATGCGCTTCAAACCGTGGTGGAGGATGACGCCCACCTCGTGCGCAAAGGTTGGGTCGTAACTGATGCAGTTGGGAATGGTGCCCGCCATGATGTGGCTGTGGCCATCTTCGTGCTGCAGGCCTTCGCCGTTGAGCGTGGTGCGCCCGGACGTGCCACCTAGCAGAAAGCCGCGCGCCTGCATATCGCCCGCAGCCCAGGCCAGGTCGCCAATGCGCTGAAAACCAAACATCGAGTAGTACACGTAAAACGGAATCATGATGCGGTTGTTGGTGGAGTACGACGTGGC
>JANYJD010000327.1 GCA_025358555.1 Rhodoferax sp. | reverse complement strand
TACATCGCCAAGGTGCGTAGGAAGCTCGATCTTGACCAGCGGCAGGCCGCTGAACTCTTTGGCGGCGGCGTCAATGCGTTCTCGCGCTATGAGAACGGCAAGACCAAACCGCCGCTGGCCTTGGTCAAGTTATTCAAGCTGTTGGATCGTCATCCCGATCTGCTCACCGAAGTTAGAACCGCCTGACCTTCTCGAAACTCGCCGTTCCGCACTGTGTCAAGCGAGAACAGTTTTCGAGAACGCCCCGGCCACATCGGCGCTAGGCTGCGCCACCTTCTCAGCAAGCCTTCTCACAGACCTTCGTTTGCGAGAAGCTAAACGCCAGCCTTAACGTACTTTAAATTCCGTTTTCTGAGACGACCCCAGTCTGAGCCTGAATCGTGCGCTCTGGACTTTGGCCGAAGAGATGCGCAAAATAAAGGGTTGATTGAACTGCCCGACGTTGGCCGGGCATTTACCGCGAACACGCCATGGACAATTTAACCCAATACGCGCAAGAAGGCTTTGAGTGCGATCTACGCGGCAAACCTGCCATTGCGCTTTGTCCATTGCATACCAGCTCACCGGCGGGCATGGCATGGATCGTAGGTGCCTGGCTCAAGGAGCAGGGCTTCGTTACGCCAAACGGTGTACGCATGTCGCGTGGCTATACGATGCGCGCCAATGGCATGCTACTCGACGTGAAAAACTGTCGCTCCATTATCCGAACCGATCTTGCGAGCAAGAACTAAAAAACGTGAGCTATCTATGACCGTTTTTTACGAGTGGGATGTTGAAACCCACGCTGATGGGAACTCGCCAGAATATGCGGACGGCGAAGTGGTTGACCATCGGTTTTGCGCGTCTTTCAAGGAAGCGGTTCTGGTGGCCAGCAGGCCCGCGCCTACAAACTTCAGATGGGCGGTTGTGTTGGTGCGTGATGATGATGACCGGCGATCTTGGGCTTACTTGGCAGCGGACAATCAAATGCCATCTTTTTTTAGTGATTCTGGCGGCGTGGAATATGCACGCGTGCCGACAAGATTTTTGCAACAGACACAATAATGACACCTGCTCACCCGACCCCCGGTGGCCATTGACCCCTAGGTGAGTTGGAAGCGAAGCGCTATAAGAGCAAGTGTTACAGCTGCTGCAGTGGCTGCGCCGACCGCAGCAGCCATTAGCCAATCGAGTCGAGAGCGTTTCAGAAGCTGTTCGTTAAGCACCAATTGCATCGCCTGTGTTGCGGCCTTTTGCAGTGTTTCCTGCTGTTGGCCAACGAGGCTTTGCGCCGCATGTTCTGTGGTTTTCATGATGATGCTGGCTGTTTCAGTGCGCAGCTTATCCACCAGCTCGTCGACCTGACTGCGATATTGCGCTGTGGCTTGGGTGACTGCGAGTGCTGTCTCTTTTGCGCTTTTATCGGCCAGTTCGAGCCTGGCTAACAGGATTTGAACATCGCCTAAAAGCTCCGCGAGAAGCGCTTCACGGGCGGTGCCAGGTTTGTTGCTCATTTAAGCGCCAGTGCTGTGTAACAGGCATTCAACTCAGGCAGAACACCGTCCGCTAGTCGCTTAACGGCCAGCTTATCGGCCAACGCTACCTTTTCGGCTTGATCTTTCGCTTTCGCGATCAATGCCTTGTAGTCTGTCTTGTCGCTGGCCAGGTCTGAAATGCTGCGGCCATCTTGCTTGACCCGTTGATAAATTTCGTTGTCGGTTAAATGTGCCGCCTCTGTCATCGTAGCTATGGGGTTGATCGCCAAGAAGCTGACCAGAGAGGAAAATTGTTTGAGGGGATTTTCAGAATCTTCAACTCGGTTGAGTACGATTTTGATCTTGCTTGCCGGCACGCCGATTTTCACCAGCGCGTTGGCTGTATTAGCGGTATCTTTTTGCTGCTTTACATCGGGCACTGCCGGAACCAGGTAGTAATCGAAGTCGTCATGACTGCCCTTGAATTTGCGCATTAAAACCAGCAAGTCTTCGACATTGCTGGCTCCAATGTCAACAATCAAGTCGTCGCTTGCCAGCATGTATTGCTGCAGATGCGCAAAATCCTTCCCTCGAAGTGCGTCAGCCTCTTGTTCGTCTGCATTGGCGGATTCGACTGACACAATTTCTGCGCCCTTCATACGAGGCGCAAGCAGATGCCGTGCGATGGTCGTTTTCCCGACATTCCCTGAAAAATTGATGATGGCGATCTTCATTTTTGACCCTTCTTTCTAAATAGTGGATTGGCCGTGTGTGTGGCAAAAAAGCTGTCCACGTCCACCGGTGCCGATGCTGAATTGTTCGCAGGAGGTTGGGGTGTAAGCACGGGAACAGCGATGGATGGCTTGGCCAGGCGCGTCGCTTCGCGCTGCACTGTTGCCCAACCCACCTTGATGCCTGCATCTTCCAAGGCCTGTCGAATAGCTGCAATGGTGTAGCCCTCAGACCTTAAACGGGCAATCTCACCTTCAAAGCCGCGCAGCTTGCGCTGCGCATTGCCTGGCGGAACGGTTGGTCGAAGCTCCATACGCTGATGTTACCCGTCAAAAACCCAGAAAACACTCACTGGTTATTCAGTTGTTACCCACCTAATACCCATAAATTTGGGATAAAACTATGGAAATTCAAAAACGAAACCTAAAATTTTTAATTGCAGGATAGGCTAACGCCGAAATATGTAGTACACTAACCTTATGAATCAGCCATCCACCACACCACCGTCACGCGCCGAAGGTCTGTTGACCGTTCAGTTGGGCAAGACGCTGAAAACGCAATGGGTGCAATGGTGCAGCGAGCGCGACCTGGTGCCTGGCAAGGCATTGCGCCAGCTAGTGGACAAAGCCCTCACAGAGGGTCTGGAACTGGGCGCAGGCGAGGGCGGCAAGCCGATCCGTGTGGTGGTCGGTAAGGCGCCCGACACCGGCCCCAAAGTCGGCAGAGAAACACAATTCACACCATCCGAGGACGAAGCGATCACGGCCGCGGCCAAGGCGCAGGGCTTCGGTTTCCAAGAGTGGGTCATTGCCGCCATCCGCGCAGCGCTGGCCAAAGCACCCAGTTACGGGCAGGCAGAGCTGGAGGCACTGACCCGGAGTAACCAACACTTGGCGCAGCTGGTGGTCGAGCTGGCGGCGCTGCGCCGAGCCAAAACCCTTCCTGAGATGGCGGTTGATTTGGCCAAGCTGGAAGCCGAAGTCAGGACGCACGTCGAGGTCGTCAGCGCTGCGATGGCGCAAGGAGTCCAGCGATGGCAACTGAAGCTCTGAAGGTCGGCCGGGCCTGGGACGACACGTTCTATGAGTGGACCAACGACCTGCAGCTGGGGAAAAAGCTTGTCAAGCCCAAGCGTGCGCCGGCCGCCAAATCGGTGTGGACGGGTGCTGCCAAGCCAGTTAGGCATGCGGTAGAGTACAAAGGAAAGGGCGGCAAATCGGACGTTCGCGCCAGGTTGCTGGCGGTCGCGAAAGGCGGCCGACAGGTCATGGTGAAGATCACACCCGGAAAAAACGGTTCGATGGCAACTGTGCGAAAGCACTTGCAATACATCGGGCAGGACGGTGAGCAGCCCGTTCAGGATCAGGATGGCAACACCTTCGAGGCTTGGGCGGCGGTCGATGACCTGGCGTGGGCATGGCAGCACACGGGGCCCTTGATGCCGGCGCAGGCCGACCACCGCCTGGCCTTCAACATCATGTTTTCGATGCCCGAGGGGACGGACGAGCGGGCGGTGTATGGAGCCGTTCGCGCGACCGCCTCAATGGAGTTTGCAGGTCACCAGTGGGTGATCGGCCAGCACTTTGATCAGCCACATGTGCACTGCCACGTCTGCGTGAAGGCTGAAGGTATGGACGGAACCCGACTCAACCCACGAAAAGCCGACCTCCACCGCTGGCGAGAGCGCTTTGCGCACGAACTGCGCGAGCGTGGTGTGGAGGCAGAAGCCACGAAGCGGGCTACTCGGCTGCATCAACAACTGGTGAAGAAGCCCTGGGCCGTCACAAGACTCGAAGAGAGGGGCACTGGAACTCAAAGCATCGCCAATCCGGCAACCGAAAAGCGGATTCAACAATGGCAAGATACGGAGCAGCTGGCTGCCAGTTCGTACGCCAGAATCATGGCGGCGCTTCATCAATCCGATGATGCTGCGGATCGGATACTGGCAAAAGAACTAGAAAAAAGCCTTGTGGGTGTGCAAGCGCGCAAAGCTACCGAGCAGCTGAACCATCCTAAACGTGACCTTGAAAGGACCTAGCATGAGCGCAGCAGTTTCCGATCTGAAAGCTTTTGAACCCGGTGTATTCATCACCCTCCACGATGTGATGACCGGCGTGCGCAAGCTGGCGCGGGTGTCGGAAAACGGGACGGCCTACATCGACCTTGACGCGGATGATTGCACACCGCTGCCGATCTACGCCACGCTCGACCCGGTCGAAGCAGGCAACATTTTGGGTTGGGGACTGTACCTGGTTGACAGAGAGCCGCAGCACTCAATCGCCTTCAAGGAGCTGTGCGAAAAACTGATCAATTCCGGTGAAGGCGTCATCTGCTACAACCGCGCGGCGTATTGGGCATTCACCAACAAGAATTTCAATTTCGAGCAAGCCATGGCGGCAGCGAAAGACCAAACGGCAAAGGTGGCCAAAGGTCGCGCGGTGATGGACGACATGATTAAAAAAGCCGGGAGTGCGGTATGACCTTTGAAAAAATGGAAGGGAGTCGGCGTGAAGCGACGGAGGCCATCCTGCAAAAGTTTGGTGCCAGCATTGACCGAGCGGAACAAAACGCAGCAGCGAAGACCTCGGACCCTTGGCTAAAAAAATTGACGGCGGCTCGGGTTGCACTGGAATATGCCGTGCTGGCCACAGCCAGAGAAAAAAATATCGCAACTGAAGTGGTGGCGGGGCACCTCCATGGGGCGACCGTTACACAGCAGGCCGCCATGATCAAGGACGGTACCGTGGCCTTGGAGCGCATATACCGGGTTGAGCCAGATGTCCTGGTCAATGCATTGGCCGGCAAGATCGTGGTGATTGACATGCCCTCGGGGATGGCCAGCACCCCGGAGATCGATAAGATGGTCGACAGCTGCAGGAGCTTGGTCACCAGCGTCATCCAGGATGAGTACGCCTTGCGCGGGCGCTTCGTTGCGGGCAGCTACGACAAAGACGGCTTCATCGCGCTCAAATCGGATGGTGTGGTGTCACTGGCCAAAAGCGAATTGGCCACACGCATGGCCTTTATGGAATCCATCATTGACGCCGCACAAGCCAGGGGATCGATCACGATCGAGGGCACGGCCAGGCTCAAAGACCGGATCGAGGCGCAGGTATTCCAGCCCAGATCACCACAAACGCTGCAGTTTTCCAAAGAGTTCAATGCCTTTTTTGAACATCGCGGCAAAGCGGTGCGCATCGAAGCCATGAAGGAGGTGCGCAGCGTGACGCAGTCGCTGCACGTCCAGGAAATTGCGGTAAAGCTAAAACTGATCCTGCCAGCGACCGGCGCGCTGCGCTCACCAGCGGAAAACCGCGTAGCCAGACCATTAGAAAGATAACAACATGAGTGAAGAAGTCGCCACGTTTGACGCCAACGGCCGCTTCGTGGAGCCGTACAGCCCATTTTTGGGGTTGTGTTGCGATAGTGGTGTCGAGCCGAAAAGAGTTGTTCGACAGGGCTGATGTTCAAGCGGCTAGGCTGTAGAACTGGTTGGCGGTGGACATAGCTTGGCCGCCGGGGCAGTCCATCTGCCCCTTGCGGATCATGTGCATGGTCTCGATACCTCCAATGAGGATTCGAGCACTCCAAAACGACTTGAATCCGAGCATCGGTTGGGTGACTCTTTTAACGGCCCGGTGGTCCTGCTCGACGATGTTGTTCAGGTATTTGTTCTGGCGCATCAGGATGTCGACACAGGCGTCGGCCTTGACGCTTTCAATGGCCGCCGTATTGGCGCCGCTTTTGTCGATGGTGATCTTCTCGGGCACGCCGTGCAGGTTGATGGCGCGCTCCAGAAAACGCAGGGCCGCAGCCTTATCCCGCTTGGCAGTCAATAGAAAATCCACTGTATCGCCGCCGCGGTCAACCGCTCGGTAAAGGTATTTCCACTGGCCAGCGACTTTGATGTAGGTCTCATCCATGCGCCAACTCCCACCAACGGGTCGCTTACGCCGGCGAAAGCTTGCAGCCATTACAGGCAAAATTTTGATTGCCCAGCGATGCACCGTGGAGTGGTCGACGAATAAACCGCGCTCTTGCATAATCTCTTCGATATGGCGCAAGCTCAATGGGTACGCCACATACCAGCGCACGCACGTCAGCAAGACTTCCAGCGGGTAGTGAAGCCGTTGGAGAACCTTGTTCAAGGTGCTGTTGATCAAACTTTTGCGGAAATCAAGCATGGGTCGGATTGTCGTTTTCGCTTACTGCAACAGAACCCCCATTGCGCCACGCGGCGCAGTAGCTTTTGGTCGCTCCATTGCGCTTTGGCAACAAAGTGGTGCAGTGACTGTTGCCTGGCGCTGGCATGCAAGGGGTCAACCCGTGCCGCCATGGGCTCGACGCTCTTGCGCGTCAGAGGCAGCATCAGGCCAGTGCAATAACCGCTCAAACCCGCATGCCGGTCCGCATGACCGAGTCCTTGCATTAGGTAAGCCATGTAGTCATCGAACTCTTTGGCGATGTCCATCTCATCCCCTCGCAAGAAAAGATGAGCACATTATGTCTCATTTTTGTGACATAGTAAGACTAAGGGCTTGCTGGTGTGCCTGGTGTAGGAACATGCCGAGGCGTTGTGCTCACGGATGCCATGCTTTACAACGCGCACTTGTGGATGCGCGCTGGGGGCGCGTCCTGTGGTCGAGCCACGCCGAATAACCTCAGGCGTCGTCAGGCGGATGACTGTTTTTTGCCCACTGCGGTCCTTGACGGTTTCATTTTCACAGCCGCAGAGCCGCCGTTCAGATGTCAATTTTGAGTTGATGACGAACCGGGTGTGGACATATGATGGGCAATTCGTATTCCGGTGAACGTAACCGGCGATTCCGGCATCGTGACCGGCATTCCGGTGAACATGACCGGGGCCGGTGTTGCGCGCTTTTGATTGTAGTTTGGGCTTGGTCTTTCGGGTGTTTGGCTCCTTTTCATCGAACGTAGTGGTGGCTGTGGAGCTTGTGTCGAAGGGGTGCGCGGTGGGCAACTCGAAGAATTGTCCACGGCAAGCGCCCCGGTGCGCCGCAGGCGCATCGTCCACAAATCCACAGCCTCGCATTTGTGGCCTGTTCTCAGTTCGGTTTACTTCTCAATTGGGTTCATCCTTGATCGCCTCATGCAAAGGCATCACCGTTTCACCCTGACGGGCGAGTCTCTCCGCCAGAAGCCAAAAACCATCAAGAAGGAGCCCAATACCCAGACATCGTGACCGACACACCTACAATTTGAGCGCGCAACTCACCACGCTGCGCGACCGGTCACGATCCACCGGACTGACCGGTCACGATGACCGGAATACGCACGAGACATCGAAAACATTGCCAAATGCACCCTTGATCGAAGCCGATTTCGAGCAACTCGAAGATTTCATTGGCAGCGCCGACATTCCAGAGGGGCGATGGACACGTTCAATGCTGGACCGCTGGAACCTCGCCCGCCACTGCAAAGCACCGGTGTACCGGCGACTAGTGTCCTGGATTGAAAATCCGTTGCGTAAATCTGCCGACAATCGCCACCATACGGGGTCGCAAATGCTCGCCATACTCCCGGCATGACTGCAATGTGGTGCTGCGGATGGCGGCAATAGCGTCACCGGCTACGCCAGTGCGCAACGGACGCGACTCACAGTGGCGGCTTAGGCCGTCGCTGATCCCCACGTCCCTTCGCCGAAGTGGGCGGCGATCCGCAGTGCTTCGCAGGTCGGCCTGACCCTCAGGAGCGGGCGGTGCTCGTTGACCCACGACATCACGACTCCAGCGGCCGTGGAGCATTCCCTCGGCCGCGGCGCGCTCGCCGAGCGCATCGAAGGTACCGTTTCCACGACTGCCCTGAGAGCGGATACTCGGGCCATGCCGTCTTCCCACCTCGTACGCGGCGCAGGCTTGACCGGTTATGCGGAAATCGCCCGTGCCGGCGGGCTTGACCCACATGCCATGCTGCGCAAGGTAGGTCTGCCGCGCCGCTGCCTGGACGAACCGAATGCGCTGATCAGCATGGAAGCTACCTGCAGGCTGCTCGAACTAAGCGCAGCAGCGACGGCCATCGAGAACTTCGGTCTGCGCATGGCGGCCACGCGCCACATCTCCAACCTCGGGCCGGTGCTGATAGTGATGCGGCAGGAGAGCACCGTCCTCGGCGCGCTGCGCACCATGCTCAACTACAACCGCCTGCTGAACGATGCCTTGCTAACACGCATCGAACAGGCGCAGGACCTCGTTCTGATCCGCGAGGAGCTGGTGGTGAACAGTTCGGTGCCCACGCGACAGTCGATGGAGCTGACGGTCTGCGTGCGGGTGCAGTTGCTGAAGGAGTTGTTGGGGCCAGACTGGCAGCCGCGCGCGGTCTGCTTCACCCATCGCAAGCCGCGCGACACGAGCTTGCATCGCCGCTACCTCAGCCAGCAGCTCGAGTTCAACTCCGAGTTCAACGGCATCGTCTGCAACGCGGCGGACCTCCAGCGCGAGCTGCCGGCCGCCGAGCCGGTGCTGGCCAGCTTCGCGCGCCGGGTGCTCGACACCGAGCTGAGTGCCCGCCGTGTGGGCGGCAGTGAAGCGGTGCGGCACCTGGTGGCTGCGATGCTGGGCAACGGGCGCTGCACGGTGGACAAGCTGGCGCAGCACCTGGGCGTGAGCCGCGCCACCCTGCACCGCCAACTGTCCGCCGAGGGCGAGGCCTTCTCTTCCATCCTGCAGTCGGTGCGGCGCGATGTTGCGCAGCGGTTGCGCAGCGATAGCGACCGCCCGCTCGACGACGTGGCGCAGATGCTCGGCTTCTCCTCGGCGAGCGCCTTCGCCCACTGGTACCGGGCAGCTTTCGGCGCCAGCTTCGCCCGCTCGCGACGCGAAACGGATCGACGGGGTGTGCGACGATAGATCAACTTTTTGCGACGAGCGATCAATCCGCCCGTGCGGCTGCGGCGCATCATCTGCTACTCAACTCTTGGAGCGAGGAACCGACATGAACTTCTTGGATGATGCTTACTTTCCCGAATGCCAGGAGAAGCTGGTGGTCTGCGTCGCGCCCTACGGGCCGCAGTGGGAGCCCGCGGACTTTCCCGAGGAAATCCCCGTCAGCATGGACGAACAAGTGCAGAAGGCGGTTGACTGCTACAACGCCGGCGCGACGATCCTGCACGTGCATGTGCGCGAGGAGGACGGCAAGGGTTCGAAGCGGCTGTCCAAGTTCAACGAACTGATTGCCGGCGTGCGCGCCGCGGTACCCGACATGGTCATCCAGGTCGGTGGATCGATCTCCTTCGCGCCGGAGGGGTCCGACGCCGAGGCCAAGTGGCTGAGTGACGACACGCGCCACATGTTGGCCGAGCTCGACCCGAAGCCCGAGCAGGTGACGGTCGTTGTCAACACCAACCAGTCGAACATCATGGAGCTGTGCACGCCCGAGGACCGCGCGTCCACCTCGTTCGCCCGCCAGGAGATCTACGACGCCTACGAGGCGCTGGTCGCCCCGAGCACCCCGCCGTTTGTGCGAGAGCACCTGCGCCGGCTGCAGGCGGCGAAGATCCAGCCGCATTTCATGATCTCCAGCAAGTCCAGCCTGCAGACGCTGGAGCGCATGATCCGCGCCGGCGTCTACAAGGGCCCGCTGAACGTGACATGGGTGTGCGCGGGTGGCGGCTTAGACAGCCCCGATCCCTACAGCATGACGAACTTCATGCAACAAATGCCCGACGGCTCCACCCTCAACTTATTGGCGCAGATGCGTTCCAACCTGCCGCTCAACACCATGGCCATTGCCATGGGCCTGCACGTGCACTGCGGCATCGAGGACAACCTCTACGCGCCCAACGGCGATCGCTCGACCTCGGTGCAGCAAGTGGAGCGGCTGGTGCGCATCGCGCGCGAGCTGGGGCGGGGCGTCGCCAACGGCCAGGAGGCCAGGGCCATCTACGGCATCGGCAAGCAATACGGCAGCACGGAGGAAACCCTGGCCGCGCTGCGCTACCCGGTCGGCAAGCGACCGATCCGGCCCGCGCTGGCCGAGCGTAAGGTGCCGCAGCCCATGTCGGCCGCGCGCAAGGTTCCGCAACCTGTGCTGGCCGAACGCAAGGTTTCGGCCTGACCATGAAACCCGCCGTCCACGGCTGTGGCGACGAGTGGGTGGACCTGGGCGAGGGCCACCTTTATCCGAATGGCACTTACATAAGCTGCAAGGAGTTGAAGTCACAGGCGTAAGCACTAATTTAAGGGAAAACGAGGTGGCTGCCCCAAGGATTGATAGGATGGTTGTTACCACGCACCCAAACCATCTTTCCAAAGGCCAGCCACCATGGATCGTAACGCCCGACACGCATTGCATCAACGTCAAACGCGTCAAACGCGTACCGGGCGTCAAGCCAAAGCGACCCAGGCGGTGGAGTTCTTCAACGTCCTGACGAGTCCTGAGTTGCTGCAGACGACCGAAGCGTTGCTGCCCGAGCACCGCGAGCGGCTGTATCCGCCAACGGTTGCGCTGTCGATGTTCATGCGCCAGGTGCTGGAGGCTGACAGCTCGTGCCAGAAGGCAGTCAACGGCTGGGCCGCGCAGCGCGCGGCAGATGGACTCTCACCGTGCAGCGTTCGTACCGGCGGGTACTGCCGGGCGCGCCAGCGCCTGCCGCTGGAGATGGTCAGTACGCTGACACGCGAAACAGGCCGCCTGCTCAACCAGAAGGCGCTGGTGCAATGG
>JANYJD010000315.1 GCA_025358555.1 Rhodoferax sp. | reverse complement strand
GGCCGCCATCAAAATCATATTGGCGCGCACCGCGCAACGAACGCTTGCTAGGCTTGATGTACTCCAGCGAAGCAAAGTCTCCAGGTCATCTTGGCCAAATTCGACTACTACCCTGCGACTGTTCATTCGGATACCCCTCGACACTGCAATGTTCAGGGTAAGAACAGGATAACTAATAATAGTTCAATATATATGCAACACTACACTAGGAGGTGCAACGACCTGCACGGATGATTTAGAAATGGAATCAGGCATTTCTCCCTGCTCAAGTCGTCAACGCGTCCACTGTGCATGATGCTGTTGCGATCATTCAAGATTTTCTGCAATTCTGAAGGTGCTTTGAATCCAGCTTTGCCATGCTTGGCCAATGCCTCGGGGAATAGTCGCTCAAGCACGGGCCGTATGTTTCCTTCGTCAATGAATCGCCGTGCTGCGTCGCCAATGCCATCAGGAAGCGTGGATTGCACCACCGTACGAACGTAGGTTTCCAGAGCTATAGCCGCGTCAATAACGGCGCCCCACCCGCTCTCTGACCTTACGGACCCGCCCGCCCCAATGTGCCAATACCCGTCTTCCACCGGACACACCGTATCCACAAATCAAAAGCTTCCAGGGCGATTTGACCGAAAACTCGCAGAAGACGTGGACGGGGTGATGAGGGCGAATTGCGGCGGTTGAACTTCAACTTGCTCGCAGATCAGGTCGGCGCGGCAGTCAGCGCAGCGGCATCAAGGCGCGGCTGTCGGTCATAGACCGACGCGGGGGACAGCCGCGGAGCTGAGTGCCACGTAGGCCTGATCCCGCCAACCCGCTCGCCTGAACTCCTGCATTGAATGCCGCCCCGCCCCAACTGAACTTCCGACGAGTCCACAGAGCTCAAAAGAACAAACCAAGCCACAATTCACCCATGCCCCCTGCCACCGCCATGCCCATTCCAGCCGAATCATGGCTCAGCACCGCCATTGCCCGCATTGAGGCCGACTTCCAGCGCAGCGCTGACACGCACCTCATCGCGCTGCCGTTGCCGGCGTTTAAAGCCTGCGGCATTGACCTGTATCTGAAAGACGAATCCACGCACCCTACCGGCAGCCTGAAGCACCGGCTGGCGCGCTCGCTGTTTCTGTACGCGCTGTGCAACGGCTGGGTTGCAGAAGGTACGACGGTGATTGAGGCGTCAAGCGGCTCCACGGCGGTGCGCGAGGCCTACTTTGCCAAGCTGCTGGGCCTGCCATTCATCGCCGTGATGCCGCGCAGCACCTCGCCCGAAAAAGTGGCGCAGATCACGTTTTACGGCGGGCGCTGCCACTTTGTGGACACGGCCGCCGCCGTGTACGACGAGGCGATGCGGCTGGCGCTGCAGACTGGCGGCCACTATATGGACCAGTTCACCTACGCCGAGCGCGCCACCGACTGGCGCGGCAACAACAACATTGCGCAAAGCCTGTTTGTACAAATGTCCCTGGAGCGTTTTCCCGTTCCACGCTGGATTGTGGTGGGCGCAGGCACAGGTGGCACCAGCGCGACGATGGGCCGCTATGTGCGCTACCAGCGGCATGCCACGCAGGTCTGCGTGCCTGACCCGCAGGGATCAGTGTTTGGCGAATACCACCGCACCGGAAATTCGGCAATTACCGCAGCGGGCTCACGCATTGAGGGCATTGGCCGGCCGCGCGTGGAGGCGAGTTTTGTGCGCTCGGTGGTGGACCGCATGATGGTCGTTGAGAACGCGGATTCAGTGGCGGGGATGCGTGGGCTTTCAGCCTTGCTGGGCCGCAAAGTGGGGCCGTCCACCGGCACCAATTTTGTCGGCATGCTGACCTTGGCCCATGAGATGCGCGCGCAACAGCAGACGGGTTCCATCGTGTCGCTGCTGTGCGATGCGGGCGAGCGTTACTTGCCCACGTACCACGACGCGGCTTGGGTGAATGAGAATTTTGGCGACTGTGCGGCAGCCTGCGCAAGGTTTCAAGCCCTGCTTGCGTAATCAAGAAGAGAGCAAGAACACGCCATGAACCCATTCAAACCGGGCCGCCGCGCGCTGCTGATTGCCGGCTTGGGCGCTTCGACAGGCAGCTACGCCCTTCCGGAGAAAAAGCCCGTGTTCCCGCGCGACTTTGGCAGCCACCCGGAGTTTCGAACCGAGTGGTGGTACGTGACCGGGCACGCCAAATCAGGCGCGCGTGAGTTTGGGTTTCAGGTGACGTTTTTCCGCTCGCGGGTCGATGCCACCCAAGGCATGACTTCCAAGTTTGCGGCCAAGCAGCTGGTCTTTGCGCACGGCGCGGTCACTGACGTGCAAGGCAAGAAGTTGCTGCACGACCAGCGCATTGCGCGTGAAGGTTTTGACGTGGCGCTTGCCAGCACCACCGACACCGATGTGCAGATCAAGGACTGGTCGCTCAAGCGCGCGGCAAAAGGGTATGTGGCAAAGCTGGCGGGCAGAGATTTCAAGATTTCACTCACACTCAAACCAACACAACCAGTCATGTTGCAAGGCATCAATGGCCTGTCGCTCAAAGGCCCACAGGACAAAAACGCCAGCTACTACTACACCGAGCCGCAGCTTCAAACCGAAGGGTTGATCTCCATCAGCGGCGTTGATATGGCCGTCAAAGGCATAGCCTGGCTTGACCATGAATGGAGCCAGGAGCTGCTGCACCCCAACGTGGTGGGCTGGGACTGGATTGGCATGAACTTGTTTGACGGTGGCGCGCTGACGGCCTATCAGCTGCGTGATGCCAATGGCCGTTCATTTTGGGGCGGCGGGTCTCTGCGGGCGCCTGATGGGCGGTACTTTGCGTTCACGCCCAACGCCGCAAAGTTCAGCCCCGAACGCACCTGGAAGAGCAGCCTGAGCCAGGCGGTCTATCCGGTGGAATGGATATTGCGCATGCCGACCGAGTTTTACTATGTGAAGGCCGTCATCAACAACCAGGAGTTGGACAGCCGCGCCTCCACCGGCGCCATTTACTGGGAGGGTTTGAGTGACCTGTTTGATGGTTCCGGCAGGCACGTAGGCCGTGGCTACCTGGAGATGACCGGGTATGCCAAACCGCTAAAAATGTAGTTGCTATTATCCTAATAGCTGTTTATGCATACTACACAAGGGCTATAGGCCATTTTTACCCTAAAATAGGGTAAATAACCGAAAATGCAATGACCACAGAACGCCCCAAATCCACCACCCCAAAATCACTCGGCGGGCTGCTGCCGTTTTTGCGCCCCTACAGTGGCAGGATTGGCCTGGCCATCCTGTTCCTGGTGCTGGCGGCACTGGCCACATTGGCGTTTCCACTGGCACTGCGCAGCTTGATTGACGGCGGGCTGGTGCAAAGCGACAAGGGTATGCAGGTGATGGCCTTGCGCGAACATTTCGCGGCACTGTTTGGCGTGTCGGTGGCGCTTGGGCTGTTTTCAGCCGGGCGCTTTTACATGGTGAGCTGGCTGGGCGAACGCATCACGGCAGACCTGCGCAACGCGGTGTATGGCCATGTGCTGAACCAGAGCCCGCAGTTTTTTGAATCCACCCAGACCGGCGAAGTGCTGTCGCGCCTGACGGTGGACACGACGCTGGTGCAAACCGTGGTGGGCTCGTCGCTCAGCATGGGCCTGCGCAATGCGGTGATGGGCATTGGCGCGCTGGCCATGCTGATCTGGACCAATCCGTATGTGATGACGCAGGTGCTGGGCGTGCTGGTGCTGATCGTCCTTCCCAGCCTGTGGTTTGGCCGGCGCGTGCGCAAGCTGTCACGTGCCAGCCAGGACCGCGTGGCCGACTCCAGCGCTATTGCGGCTGAAGTTCTCAACGCGATTCCCGTGGTGCAAAGCTACACAGCAGAAGCACGCGAATCCGTACGCTTTGACGCCTCCACCGACAGCGCCTTCAAGACCGCTGTGCGCCGCACCAAAGCGCGCTCGGTGCTGGTGGCGTTCATCATCATTGCCACCTCGGGTGCGCTACTGTGGGGCTTGTACCAGGGCACGCAGGCGGTGATGGCCGGGCGCATTACAGCGGGGCACCTGGGGCAAACCGTGGTGTACGTGATCATCCTGGCCGGTGCTTTTGCCGTTCTGGGCGAGGTCTACGGCGATTTGCTGCGGGCGGCGGGCGCCACCGAGCGGCTGATGGAGCTGCTGCATGGCGAGTCGCACATCAAATCCCCTGCGCAGGCGCTGGCGCTGCCCCCCACAGTGACCGGCAGCGCGGTGCGGTTTGAGGCGGTAAATTTTCACTATCCGTCGCGCCCGGCAACGCCCGCATTGAGCGACTTTACGTTGGATGTGAAACCCGGAGAAACTGTGGCGCTGGTCGGACCCAGCGGTGCCGGGAAGAGCACGGTGTTCCAGTTGCTGCTGCGGTTTTATGACCCGCAGGCAGCGGTGAACAGCGAGCCTGGCGGCATCTTCCTCGATGGCGTGGCCATCAACAGCATCGCCCTGCACGACCTGCGACAGCGGGTCGGCATTGTGCCGCAGGACGCGGTGATTTTCTCCACCAGCGCGCTGGAAAACATCCGCTACGGCAAACCGGGCGCGACCGACGCCGAGGTGCATGCCGCCGCGAAAGCCGCATTTGCCGACGGCTTCATCAACGCACTGCCCGAGGGCTACAACACTTTCTTAGGCGAGCGCGGCGTGCGCTTGAGCGGCGGGCAAAAACAGCGCGTCTCCATCGCCCGCGCCATGCTGAAAAACCCGCCGCTGCTGCTGCTGGATGAAGCCACCAGCGCGCTGGATGCCGAGAGCGAACGCATGGTTCAGGCCGCGCTTGAATCGGCCATGCAGGGCCGCACCACCCTGGTGATTGCCCACCGGCTGGCCACGGTGCAAAAGGCAGACCGCATCATCGTGCTGGACCACGCGAAGATTGTGGAGCAGGGCACCCACGCTGAGCTGGTGGCGCGCGGCGGCGTGTATGCGCGGCTGGCGGCGTTGCAGTTCACGGATTGAGAGCGGGCATCATGCCGGGCATCGACTGATCTTTGGGTTTATGCGCGAATTGCATAGTTAAAGACGCAACCGGCCTTGGACATTGGGCGGCAACACTTCTACAGTTCGAGACTTCCCGTCTCTTATCCCACAAGGAGTTGTTCATGTCGCAAACATCGAAATCTGACGCAATTACAGCGGCGCCCACCGGCCTGGCCCTGCCCTCTTACCTTCAAGCCGACAAGCTTGGGCCCTGGGGCATCTACCTGCAACAGGTGGACCGCGTGGTGCCTTACCTGGGTTCGCTGGCGCGCTGGGCCGACACGCTGCGCCGGCCCAAGCGCGCGCTGATTGTGGACGTGCCGATCCAGATGGACAACGGCAGCATCGCCCACTTTGAAGGCTACCGCGTACAGCACAACACCTCGCGCGGGCCGGGCAAAGGTGGCGTGCGGTTCCACCAGGATGTGACGCTGTCGGAAGTGATGGCGCTGTCGGCCTGGATGTCGATCAAGAACGCCGCCGTCAACGTGCCTTATGGCGGCGCCAAGGGTGGCATCCGCGTCGATCCAAAAACGCTGTCGCGAGGTGAGCTGGAGCGCATGACGCGCCGCTACACCAGCGAGATTGGCATCATCATCGGCCCGACCAAAGACATTCCCGCGCCTGACGTCAACACCAACGAGCAGATCATGGCGTGGATGATGGACACCTATTCCATGAACGAAGGGGCTACGGCCACTGGCGTTGTGACTGGCAAACCGGTTGATCTGGGCGGTTCACTCGGGCGGCGTGATGCCACCGGGCGCGGCGTGTTCACCGTAGGCGTGGAAGCGGCCAACCATATCGGCCTGGACACCCGCACCGCACGCATTGCCGTACAGGGCTTTGGCAATGTGGGCGGCGTGGCCGCAAGGCTGTTTGCCGAATCGGGCGCGCGCATTGTCTCTGTGCAGGACCATGGCGGCACCATTTACCGCGAAGCAGGGCTGGATGTGCCTGCCCTGCTGGCCCACGTGGCCGTGGTGGGCAGCGTGGCCGGATTTGTCGGCGCCGAAGTCATCGCCAACGATGCGTTCTGGGATGTGGACTGCGACATCCTGATCCCGGCTGCGCTGGAGCAGCAAATCACCGAGGCCAATGCGCCACGCATCAAGGCCAAAATGATCATTGAAGGGGCTAACGGGCCCACCACCCCAGCGGCAGATGACATCCTGCACGACCGCAATATTCTGGTGCTGCCCGACGTGATTGCCAATGCAGGAGGCGTGACAGTGAGCTATTTTGAGTGGGTGCAGGATTTCTCCAGCTTCTTCTGGAGCGAAGACGAAATCAACGCCCGGCTGGTACGCATCATGAAAGAAGCTTTTGCAGGCGTGTGGCAGGTGGCGCAGGAAAACACGGTGAGCCTGCGCACCGCCACTTTCATTGTGGCGTGCAAGCGGATTTTGCACGCGCGGGAGCTGCGGGGGTTGTATCCTTAAGTTTGATTCACCAGCTTCTTCTCAAAAAACAGAACAGAATACGACCGGTGCGTGTGGGAGCCACGATGAACCCAGTGTCAATTGGGGAAACTTGTTCAGACAAACCGAGCCACTTCTACCTTCCCGGCAATCAACATCAATTAAGCTACCCACGAAATCTGAAATCGGATTTCTGTCCCCCAAGCATTGGCAGCTCACAACGTAATCTGCAACGGTTGCCCCGTGCGCACCACCATATCGATTAACGCGTCCACTGTAAAGTTACTGTTTTTATGGCGAATCACGTCCGACACGCGAGGGCGGGATACGCCCAGCAAGGTGGCGGCTTTGGATTGGGTGAGTTTTTCTTGCACCATCCAGTCTGCCACTGAGTCCATCAGTTGCTTTTTGATGGCCAGCTTTTTGGCGATCACTTCGCGCGCTTGGGCCTGCAGCGCCTTGGCCTCGGCGGGGCTAAATCCCAGGTCGGCAAACACGTTGCCGCCTACGGGGGTGACGTGCGCGGCAACGTTGTCGGCAATGGTGTCTGTTTTGCGTTTCATGTTGCGTTCCTTTCAGCTATCACGCCGTCGTACCGTGCCTTGGCCAAGGCTTTGTCTTGTTTGCTAGTGGCATTGGTCTTTTTCTTAAAGCAGTGCAGTACATAAACGGCCTCCGCAAACTTGGCCAAATAAATCACTCGGTACCACCCGTCTTGCTGGTCAACTATGATTTCCTTGGCACCACTGCCCACCTCGTTAAACGGCTTCCAATGGTCTGGGTCTAGCCCAAACTGCACTTGGCTAAGCTGCCTTCCGGCCTCGCGCCGCGCATCAGGGGGAAATAGGCTTTCGTCACACAAATCTCGAAGTGATGTGCCGCGCCAATTGATTGGCTTTTCCGAGGTTTGCATTCTGATTAAATTGTATCATATCTTATACACAACCACTGCATCATGCCTTGCCCAATGCTGCCGGGCCTGTGGACAATGTCCAAGTGCTCGGCGGCTCCTGAGTGAGAAAGTTAGAAATTTATGACGCCGGTTACCGCTACTGCAGCCGCCCTTTGAGCACCTCTGGCAACAGCATCGGCAGTACGGCAATGCCTTCTTCCAGCAGGGCTTGCGTTTCTTCAGCGGAAGCCTTGCCACGGATGCTGCGCTCTTTGGTTTCGCCGTAGTGGATTTTGCGGGCCTCTTCGGCAAACTTGTCGCCCACGTCGTCGGTGTTGGCGATGATGCGCTTGGCGATGGCCATCCAGGCGGCGGCAAGTGCCGGATCGGCTTGAGGGCCGGCCACGAGGTCTTGCCTCGCAAGCGCGGGTTCTTCACGTGAACCTTCGCGAGAAGCCTCACTTGACTTGGCGCGTGAAGACTGATCCGCCTGCTCACGGCCTGCGTCGGCCGCCTTGTCCCGCGCGCCGCCCAAGTTGAGCCGGGGGGCGCTCAGCCGCTTTGAGATGGTGGCGTCGCTGCACAGCGGACATTGCACCAGCCCGCGTTTGAGTTGGTCTTGAAAGTCGTCCTCAGAGCCAAACCAGCCCTCAAATACATGCTGTTGCCCGCATTGCAAATCCAGCACTTTCATGGCGTGGCCAGTCAGGTGCCCAGCATTTGCAGAACCGCTTTGGCGCAAAGCGACATCAGGCCGCCGGGCAGCAGGCCCAGGACCAATACGAGCGCGCCATTGATCGACAGCACGGTACGCACATCCATTGGTGCAGACACAGTGCTGGCCGTGATCGGCTCATCGAAGTACATCACCTTGACAACACGCAGGTAGTAAAAGGCGCCCACCAGCGACATCACCACCGCAAACACCGCCAGCCCGATATGCACCGCCTGCCCGGAGGCAATCAGGGCCTGAAGCACCGACAGCTTGGCATAAAACCCGACCATCGGTGGAATGCCCGCCAGAGAAAACAGGCAGACTGCCATTACGGCTGCATAAAGCGGGCTGCGCTGGTTGAGGCCGGCAAAATCCGAGATTTCCTCGCTCTCAAAACCGTCCCGCGCCAGCAACAGAATAACGCCGAAGCTCCCCAGCGTGGTCAACACATAGGTGATGACGTAAAACATCGACGAGCTGTAAGCATTGGCCGCCGACAGCGTGTTGCCGTTGACAAAGCCGGACATCAGGCCCAGCAGGACAAAGCCCATCTGCGAGATGGTGGAAAAAGCCAGCATGCGCTTGAGGTTGGTCTGCGCAATCGCGGCCAAGTTGCCGATCAGTAGCGAGCCGATGCTCAGCACCATCAGCATCTGCTGCCAGTCTGGCGCCAGGGGCAGCATGCCTTCAACCAGCAGGCGGATGCAGATGGCAAAAGCTGCAAGCTTGGGTGCGCCGCCGATCAGCAGGGTGATGGCCGTGGGCGCACCCTGGTAGACGTCGGGAATCCACATGTGAAACGGCACCACGCCAAGTTTGAAGGCCAGACCCGCCACCACAAAAACCAACCCAAACACCAGCACTTGGTGCTTGATCTGGCCCGTGGCAATGGCTTTGAAAACCGTATTGACGTCCAGCGAACCGGTAGCCCCGTACATCATCGACAGGCCATACAGGAGGAAACCCGACGCCATGGCACCCAGGACGAAGTACTTCATCGCCGCTTCAGACGCCACCGCGTCATCGCGGCGCAGCGCCACCAGCGCGTAGCTGGACAGCGTGAGCAACTCCAGCCCCATGTAGAGCACCAAAAAGTTGTTGCCCGAGATCATGACGAACATGCCCAGCAGTGAAAAAATGCTCAACGAAAACAGTTCGCCGCCGCGCAGCATGTCCCGATCTGCGGCATAGGGTCGGCCATACACCAGCGACACCATGACCGCCAGCGCGGCAAAGCACTTGAGCCAGTTGCCCATCGCGTCACTCACAACCATGTTGCCAAAGCCGTACGCGGTGGCGCCACCACTGGCATACAGGGCCTGGATCAGCGCCACAACTCCCAGCGTCAGCAGAGTCAACACATAGGTCAAGGTGCGCCGGGGGCTTGTCACACCCAGGTCGACCAGCGCAATGGCGCACCCCATCACCAGCAAGATGACCTCCGGGTAAACCGTGATCCAACTGAGTTTGTCAATCATTGCCTGGGCTTCTTCTTTTAGTCATTTCAGTTTTGAGGTCGCAACGTGCTTGAGCAATTCAGCAACGGAGGTGTCCATCACGTCAGTGAAGGGCTTGGGGTAGATGCCCATCCACAATACGGCAATGGCCAACAACGACAGCATGAGGAACTCGCGGCTGTTGATGTCTTTGAGGCCTTTGACGTCGTCATTGGCAACCGGCCCCAAATAGACACGCTTGAACATCCACAGGGTGTAAGCGGCACCAAACACCAAAGCACTGGCCGCTGTAAAGCCAAGCCAGAAGTTGGCCTTGACGGCCCCCAGAATCACCATCCACTCACCCACGAAGCCGGCCGTGGCGGGCAGGCCGCAATTGGCCATGGCAAACAGCAAGGCAAATGCGGTGAAATTGGGCATGGTGTTCACCACGCCGCCATAACTTGCAATCTCACGCGAATGCACCCGGTCGTACAAAACACCAATGCACAGGAACATCGCGCCTGACACAAAGCCGTGGGCAATCATCTGCACCAGGCCGCCCGAAACGCCCAGGTCGTTGAAGATGAAAAACCCGAGCGTGACAAAGCCCATGTGCGCCACGGACGAGTAGGCCACCAGCTTCTTCATGTCCTCCTGCACCATGGCCACCAGGCCCACATACACCACCGCGATGAGCGACAGCGCAATCATCAGCCACGCCCATTCATGCGCCGCATCTGGCGCAATGGGCATCGAGAACCGCAGAAAACCATAGGCACCCAGCTTGAGCATGATGGCCGCCAGCACGGCCGAGCCGCCAGTAGGTGCTTCCACGTGCACATCCGGCAGCCAGGTATGCACCGGCCACATGGGAACCTTTACCGCGAAGGCGGCAAAGAAGGCGAAGAACAGCAGGGTTTGTGTGGTGCCGCCCAGTGGCAGCTTGTGCCAGGTGGCCAGATCAAAACTGCCACCGGACTTGGTGTACAAAAAGATCAGCGCAATAAGCATCAACAACGAGCCAAGCAGCGTGTACAGAAAAAACTTGAACGCCGCATAGATCTTGTTGGGCCCGCCCCAGATGCCGATGATGAGGTACATCGGGATCAGTGTGGCTTCGAAGAACACATAAAACAGCAGACCATCCAGCGCGCTGAAAACGCCAATCATCAAGCCGCTCAAAATCAGGAAAGCGCCCATGTACTGGTTGACGCGGCGGGTGATGACTTCCCAGCCGGCAATTACGATGACCACGTTGATGAACGCTGTCAGCAGCACAAACCACAGAGAGATGCCGTCGAGGCCTACGTGGTAGTTGACGTTGAAACGCGAAATCCACGGCGCATTTTCCACAAACTGCATGGCCGCCGTGCCGAGCTTAAACTCGAAGTAAAGCGGCAGCGTCACCAGAAAACTGACCACTGCCCCGATCAACGCAACCCAACGTACCGAGCGCGCCTGGTCGTCCCGGCCCAACGCCAGCAGCACAACCCCGAATGCAATCGGTGTCCAGATAGCCAGGCTCAACAAACCCATTTTTATTATTCTCTCAAACAGTAATTGTTATTTTTGATAGCTGTGTTTTTCGTGATTTACTTCAGCCAGACGAAGTACGTCATCAGCACAAAAATTCCCAGAATCATGGCCAGCGCGTAGTGGTACAGGTAGCCGGTCTGCACCCAGCGCACCGCGCCCGACACCGCGCGAACGACTTTCCATGACCCATTGACCAGTGTGCCGTCGATCAGAGCCTGGTCACCGCCCTTCCACAATCCGGTGCCCAAAGCACGCGCGCCTCGCGCCAGCACGTTCTCGTTGAACCAGTCCATGTAGTACCTGTTTTCCAGCAGCGTGTAGATGGGCCGGGCCCGTGTCTTGATGGCTGCGGGCAGCGCCGGATTGACCAGGTACATGTAGTAGGCCAGGGCAACGCCCGCAAAAGCCAGCCAGAAAGGCGGTGTTGTCAACGCATGAAGGGCCATGGCAGCCGGGCCATGAAACTCCTTGAGCAAGCCTGCCATGGCATGGTGCTTGGCAGCATCAACCAGAATTGAATCACTGAAAAGGTGCCCAAACAACATCGGCGTGATGGTCATAAAACCGATGATGACCGATGGAATCGCCAGCAGGACGAGGGGCACCCAGACCACCCAGGAAGACTCGTGCGGCTTGCTTGACGCTGCATGGTGGCCATGGGGATCGGCATGGTGGTCGCCGTGTGCGTCATGCACATCGTGCGCATCCTGATGGTGCGCATCGGGGTTCTGGTCAAACCGCTCCTTGCCGTGGAACACCAGGAAATACATGCGGAATGAGTAGAACGCGGTGACAAAAACCCCCGCAAGCACTGCAAATGACGCAAAACCTGCGCCAAAAAGGTGGCTCTCATGCACCGCTTCAATGATGCTGTCTTTGGAATAAAAGCCAGAGAAAAACGGCGTGCCAATCAGCGCCAGCGAACCCAGCAACGATGTGATCCAGGTGATGGGCATGTATTTGCGCAAACCGCCCATCCATCGGATGTCCTGGTTATGGTGCACGCCCAAGATGACCGAGCCTGCCGCCAAAAACAGCAGCGCCTTGAAGAACGCGTGGGTCATCAGGTGGAACACCGCCACCGAGTAAGCCGATGCGCCCAACGCTACCGTCATGTAGCCGAGCTGCGAAAGCGTGGAATACGCCACTACCCGCTTGATGTCGTTCTGGATGATGCCCAGAAAACCCATGAACAGTGCCGTGATGGCCCCAATCACCATCATGAAGCTCAGCGCGGTATCGCTCAACTCGAAAAGCGGCGACATGCGAGTGACCATGAAGATGCCGGCTGTCACCATGGTCGCGGCGTGGATCAAGGCAGAGATGGGCGTGGGGCCTTCCATGGAATCCGGCAACCACACGTGCAACGGAAACTGCGCCGACTTGCCCATGGCGCCGATGAACAGGCATATGCAGATCACCGTGATCAGCATCCATTGGGTGCCAGGAAACGTCAGGCTCGCCAGCTCGCCGCGCTTGGCGAATGCTTCGCCGTAGTTGAGCGTGCCTGCATAGGCGGCAATCAGCCCGATGCCGAGGATGAAGCCGAAGTCACCCACGCGGTTGACCAGAAAGGCCTTCATGTTGGCAAAGATGGCCGTCGGCTTGTTGAACCAGAACCCGATCAGCAGATACGACACCAACCCCACCGCTTCCCAGCCAAAGAAAAGCTGGAGCATGTTGTTGCTCATCACCAGCATCAGCATCGAGAACGTGAACAGGGAGATGTAGGCAAAAAACCGGTTGTAGCCCTCGTCTTCTTCCATGTAGCCAATGGTGTAAATATGCACCATCAGCGACACAAAAGTCACCACGCACATCATCATCGCGGTGAGGCCGTCAACCAGAAAGCCGATTTCCATCTTGAGGCCGCCCACCACCATCCAGGTGTAGAGCGTTTCGTTGAAACGGGCACCATCTTCGACCACGCTGTACAGCGTCATGGCTGATATCACAAACGAGATCAGCACCCCCAAAATTGTGAGTGTGTGCGATGCACGCCTGCCGATGACGTTGCCACCAAACGTGGTGCCCAGAACGCCGGCCAACATGGCACCGGCCAGCGGCGCCATCGGCACAACAAGCAGTGTTGAAGCGAAAAGGGTTTGACTCATCTTCTGTTTACCCTTTGAGCGTATTGAGCTCGTCCACGTTGATACTGGACTTGTTTCTGAAAAGCTGTACCAGAATCGCCAAGCCAATCGCTGACTCGGCAGCAGCCACGGTCAGGATGAAAAATACAAAAATCTGGCCATGCATGTCCTGCAAGTAATAGGAGAACGCGACGAAATTCATATTCACCGCAAGCAGCATCAGCTCAATCGCCATGAGCAGGATGATGAGGTTCTTGCGGTTCAGAAATATGCCTATGACTGATAGCGCGAACAGCATCGCGCCCAGAGAAAGGAAATGTCCCAAGGTGAGCGTCATGCTTTTTTCCCTTCAACGGCGTCTGCAGCAGAACCGGCTGGTGCAGGCGGTGCCGCCTTGGTGGCATCCATCTTGAGCACTGTCATGCGGTCGCCAGCCTTGACGCGCACCTGGTCCGAGGGGCTGGAATACTTGCTGTCTTTGCGCTGGCGCAGTGTGAGCGCAATGGCGGCAATCATCGCCACGAGCAAAATGACGGCGGCGATTTCCAGCGGATAGACATATTGCGAATAAAGCACTTTGCCCAGCTCTTTGGTGTTGGAAATTTGCGCGGCGGCCTGCCCTGCCAGTTCAACGGTCTTGGGCTCCTCTGTGGTCCGGAAACCACCCATCAGCACTGCCGCCATCTCGAGTGCAATCACAGCGCCCAAGGTCGCAGCGACCGGAAAATGCTTCCAGAAACCCTGGCGCATGCTGTCTACATTGATGTCAAGCATCATCACGACAAACAGAAACAGCACCATCACGGCGCCGACGTACACCAGCACCAGCGTGATTGCCAAAAACTCGGCCTTGAGCAGAATCCACAAAGCCGCAGCCTGCGCAAACGCCAGCACCAGGTAGAGCGCGGCGTACACCGGGTTTCGCGCAGTGATCACGCGAAACGATGCAAACAGCAGCACTGCTGAAAACAAATAGAAGAAACCAGTTTTGGCGTCCATGAATCAGGGAGTTTTTATTTTTGTAAATGGTGATTTGTATCTGGTACTGCCGCAGGGTCAGCGGTATTTGGCGTCGGACGCGCGGGCTGCGGCAATCTCGCCCTCATATCGGTCACCCACAGCCAGCAGCATGTCCTTCGTGAAGTACAGGTCGCCACGCTTTTCGCCGTGGTATTCCAGAATGTGCGTCTCCACAATGGAATCAACCGGGCAGCTTTCTTCACAAAAGCCGCAAAAAATGCACTTGGTCAAATCGATGTCGTAGCGCGTGGTGCGCCGCGAGCCGTCTGCACGCACTTCTGACTCGATGGTGATGGCCATGGCGGGGCATACCGCCTCGCAGAGTTTGCAGGCAATGCAGCGCTCTTCGCCGTTCTCATAGCGGCGCAACGCGTGCAGACCGCGGAACCGCGGGCTTTGCGGCGTTTTCTCTTCGGGGAACTGGATCGTGACTTTGCGGCGGAAGGCATACTTGCCGGTCAAGGCCAGGCCCTTGAACAGTTCCACCAGCATGAAGCTGGACAGGAAGTCCTTGATTGAAAACGCCGGGGACGCAAGCGCAGTTGTGTTGGCAGACATAGACAGCTCCAGTTACTTCCAGATGGTGTACGACGTTTGCATCCACGCCCCCACCACCACCAGCCACACCAGGGTCAGGGGAATGAAAATCTTCCAGCCCAGACGCATGATCTGGTCATAGCGAAAACGCGGCAATGTCGCCCTGATCCAGATGAACATCGTCACCACGGCACAGGTCTTGATGCCGAGCCAGATCCAGCCAGGAATCCAGTTGAACAGTGCGCTGTCAATCGGAGGCAGCCAGCCGCCCAGAAACATGATGGCGGCCAGTATCGACACCAGCCACATGTTGGCGTACTCGGCGAGATAAAACATGGCGTAGGACATGCCTGAATATTCGACCATATGCCCGGCGACAATTTCTGATTCGCCTTCCACCACGTCAAAAGGGTGCCGGTTGGTCTCAGCCAGGCCGGAGATGATGTAGACCATGAAAATCGGAAGTAGCGGCAGCCAGTTCCAAGACAGAAAATTCAGCCCCATGGCAGCAAACTGGCCCTTGCTTTGACCGGTCACGATGTCCGTCATGTTCATGCTGGCCGACACCATCAGGACGATCACAAGGCAAAAGCCCATGGCAATTTCGTAACTGACCATCTGGGCGGACGCACGCAAGGCACCCAGAAACGCATACTTCGAGTTGGAAGCCCAGCCGGCAATCACCACGCCGTAAACCTCCATCGACGTGATGGCCATGATAAACAGCAGCCCGGCGTTGACATTGGCCAAGGCCGTCTCCGGGCCAAACGGGATCACGGCCCAAGCCGCCATGGCGGGCATGATGGTCAGAACAGGCCCCAGCAGAAAAAGGCCCTTGCTGGCAGCCGATGGAACCAATATTTCCTTGCCCAGTAGCTTCAGCGCATCCGCAATGGGCTGAAGCAGTCCGAACGGCCCGACGCGGTTGGGACCCAGGCGAATCTGGATCCACCCGATCAGCTTGCGCTCCCACAAGGTTAGGTAGGCAACGGCACCCATCAGCGGCGCAACAAGAACAATGATCTTGATCAAAATCCACAGCGCTGGCCACGCCATGCCCGTCCACCAAGCCGCATTGATCAGGCCCTGGCCAGCGTTAAAAATAGCGTCGATCATGCGGACATCGCCCTCACGATGGGGTTGGTTTCCGCGTGGCTGGTGTTTCCAGGGGCGTATCCGTATCCGCCTTCGGCAAAAGCCCTGATATTGAGATCGGCACCTGCCAAAGCGCCGTCCGAGGTAAGTTGAAGGGATGCTGCGCGACGCAAAGTGCCATCCAGTGCGTAGATGCTTGCCGCCGAGGGCGGGTTGGACGCAGGCGACAAATCGACCGGCGCTCGGCATGCATTATTCAACCGGTCCGCAGGCACATGGCTGATATCGCTTGCCTGCGCACCCACGACTTTGACAAGCACGTCTTGGGCGGAATCGTAATCAAAACCCGCAAGGCCCAGCAGGTTGGCCAGCACGCGCAGCACTTTCCAGGCCGGGCGGGTTTCACCCAAAGGCTTCACCACGGCATGGAAGCTCTGCACCCGCCCTTCGGCATTGACAAACGTGCCGGGCGTCTCCGAAAAAGGCGCGATGGGCAACAGCACGTCGCTAAAACCCATGTTGGATTTGAACGGACTGAGCGTCACCACCATCTGGCATTGCCCCAAGAATTGCGCTGATGCAACGCCAGCGGCAGAGTCAAACTCGGGCTCCGTGTTCAGCAGCATCACGGCTTTAAGTCCGCTCGCAGCGGCATTGGCTGCCGCACCAGTTGACGAATAACCGAGCATATTGGCTGCGTTCAAGCCACCCGGTCCTGGCATGGCATCTGCAAGCTGTGCGCCTACGGTATTGGCCGCCTCAGTCAGGTACCCAAGCGTGGCACCGGTCTGCCCGCCAATCCAGTTGGCAAGGGCTAAAAGGCTGCTCGCCCGCGCGTGGTGTGCGGCGGCATTGCCGAGAAGAATCGCCTTGCGCTCGCCGCCCATGAGGGACTTGGCAATGGCCTTGGCTACATCACCCGGCGTAGCAGCAGCAGGCGCCTCAACGCCTTTCTCAAGCGCGATGGCTGCGGCAACTTCGGCAAGTGCCTGCACCCACTTGGACGACTCTGCCACGAGCGTATTGGCCACCGGCATCGCCCAGTCATATGGTTCTGAATTAATAGCACTTACTGCACACCCCATGCGGGCTGCTTGCCTGATTCGTTGCGCAAACAGCGGATGGTCCTTGCGCAAGTTGGAGCCCACCACCAGCACGCGCTGCAACTTTGACAGTGAGGCGATGGAGGTGCCAAGCCAGCGAATGTTGCCGGCCACTTCACGGCCAGCAAACTCGGCATTGCGCAGCCGGTAATCAACGTTCTCGCTGCCCAGGCCGCGCATGAACTCACCTGCAAGAAATAGCTCTTCAAGCGTGCTGTGCGGGCTCACCAACGCACCGATGCTCTTGGTACCATGGTCCGACTTGATTTGTTTCAAGCCGTTTGCGACGTACTCAAGCGCAGTCTGCCAATCCACCGTCTTCCACTCGCCGCCCTGCTTGAGCATGGGTGCTGTCAGGCGCTCGCTGCTGTTGAGGGCCTCGTAGGAGAAGCGGTCGCGGTCGGCGATCCAGCATTCGTTCACGGCCTCATTCTCCAGCGGAACCACGCGCATGACTTTGTTGTTCTTGACTTGAACAATGAGGTTGGCACCGGTTGAATCATGCGGGCTGACCGATTTGCGCCTCGACAGCTCCCAGGTGCGGGCGCTGTAGCGAAACGGCTTGCTGGTCAGCGCACCGACCGGACAAATGTCAATCATGTTGCCCGAGAGTTCCGAGTCGATCGACGAGCCGATAAAGGTCTCAATCTCGGCGTGCTCACCCCGGTGGGACATGCCAAGTTCCATCACCCCGGCTACTTCCTGGCCAAATCGCACGCAGCGAGTGCAGTGAATGCAACGGCTCATCTCCTGCATGGAGATCAGCGGGCCGACGTCCTTGACGGCGACCACTCGTTTTTCTTCTTCATAACGTGACGACGACCCACCGTATCCTACGGCCAGATCCTGCAACTGGCATTCACCGCCCTGGTCGCAAATCGGGCAATCCAGCGGGTGGTTGATCAGCAAAAACTCCATCACCGACTGCTGCGCCTTGATGGCTTTGTCGCTCTTGGTGCGAACAATCATGCCCTGCGTGACCGGCGTGGCACAGGCTGGCATCGGCTTGGGCATCTTCTCGACATCGACCAGGCACATGCGGCAGTTGGCAGCGATGCTGAGCTTCTTGTGGTAGCAGAAATGTGGAATGTACGTGCCCGCCTTGTCAGCCGCATGCATGATCATGCTGCCTTCAACAATGTCAACCTTCTTGCCGTCGAGTTCGATTTCAATCATATTTTATTGACCGCGAATGGCGTGGGGGCCAAGTTTTGCCGCAGGGCCGCTCCCAAGGCAAAATGCGCCCCCCTCGGGGGCAGCGAAGTACACGCAGTGACGAGCGCGGGGGCTTTATGCATAAGCCGACACCATGCAGGTCTTGTGCTCGACGTGGTATTCAAATTCATGGCGGAAGTGCTTAATCATCGCGCGCACCGGCATTGCGGCAGCGTCGCCCAGGGCGCAAATGGTGCGGCCCTGGATGTTGTCGGCCACCGAGTTGAGCAAGTCCATGTCGCTGGGACGGCCATGCCCCGTCTCGATGCGGTCCACCATGCGCGACAGCCAGCCTGTGCCTTCGCGGCAGGGCGTGCATTGGCCGCACGACTCGTGCATGTAGAAGTAACTCAGGCGCTGCAGTGCCTTGACCATGCAACGGCTGTCGTCGAGCACGATGACCGCACCCGAGCCCAGCATGGATCCCGCCTTGGCAATCGAGTCATAGTCCATGGTGCAACCCATCATGATGTCGGCGGGCAGCACCGGGGCTGACGAGCCGCCCGGAATTACTGCCTTGAGCGTGCGGCCCTTGCGCACGCCACCGGAAATCTCCAGCAGCTTTGAGAAAGGCGTGCCGAGCGGGACTTCGTAATTACCTGGCAACTCAACATCGCCACTCACTGAATAAATTTTGGTGCCGCCATTGTTGGGCTTGCCGCACGCGAGGTAGGCCGCGCCACCGTTGCGGATGATCCATGGCACGGCCGCGAAAGTTTCTGTGTTGTTGACGGTTGTTGGCTTGCCGTACATACCAAAGCTGGCGGGAAACGGCGGCTTGAAACGGGGCTGGCCCTTTTTGCCTTCGAGCGACTCCAGCAACGCGGTTTCTTCGCCGCAAATGTAAGCGCCAAAGCCGTGCGCTGCATGGAGCTGGAAGCTAACTTTGCTGCCCAAAATATTGTCGCCAAGGTAGCCCGCAGCGCGCGCTTCTTCCAGCGCCACCTCAAAGCGGTCGTAGCTTGCGAAAATTTCGCCGTGAATGTAGTTGTAGCCGACGGTGATGCCCATCGCATACCCAGCGATGATCATGCCTTCGATCACGATGTGCGGGTTGAACTGGAGGATGTCGCGGTCTTTGCAGGTGCCGGGCTCGCCCTCGTCTGAATTGCAGACCAGGTATTTTTGACCTGGGAACTGGCGCGGCATGAAGCTCCACTTGAGGCCGGTGGGAAAACCCGCGCCGCCCCGCCCGCGCAACGCAGACTCCTTGACGATGGCAATCACCTGGTCTTGCGTCAGCCCCGGCGCAGTGCCATCGGCGGCGGGTGCCGCGCCATCCTTGCCAAGGATCTTCTTCAAAGCCTGGTAACCACCGCGCGCTTCGTAGTCTTTCAAGCGCCAGTTCGCGCCGTTCAAATCCGCATAAATCTGCGGGTTGATATGGCGATTGTGAAAACACGTCTCCAGCCCGTTGGCTTGAAATTGGGCGAGAATTTTTTCAGCTGACATCATCCTTTGACCTCTGCTACTTTCGCTGTAGTTTGGGCAGCGGCACGCAAGCCGTCCACCAGCTGGTCCAGCTTGTCATTGCTCATGAAGCTGCACATTGACCGGTCATTGACCAGCAGAACAGGTGAATCTGCGCAGGCCCCCAGGCACTCGCTTTGCTGTAGCGTGAACAGGCCATCTGACGTGGTCTCGCCCATATGAATGCCCAGCTTGTGTTCGAGATGCTTGAGCGCTACAGCACCGTCGCGCAACTGGCAAGGTAGGTTGGTACAGACATTGAGCTTGTAGGTGCCGACTGGCCGCTGGTTGTACATGTTGTAAAACGTGGTGACCTCGTGCACAGCAATGGGGGCCATGCCCAGGTAGTCGGCCACGATCTTTTCACTGTCCACGCCTACAAAGCCCAGCTCCTGCTGGACGATCGCCAGGCAGGCCATGACGGCCGACTGTTTTTGGTCGACCGGGTACTTGGCGACTTCAATCGCAAACCGCTCGAACGCGACGCTGGATATCATCTGTCAATTTCCCCAAACACAATGTCCATGGTGCCGATGATGGCCACCGCGTCGGCAATCATGTGGCCGCTGGCCATCTCATTCAAACCTGCCAGATGGGCAAAACCAGGCGCACGGATTTTGAGCCGGTACGGCTTGTTGGCCCCGTCGCTCACGATGTAAATGCCGAACTCGCCCTTGGGGTGCTCGACCGCCGCATAGGCCTCGCCCTCAGGCACGTGAAAGCCTTCGGTGAACAGCTTGAAGTGGTGGATGAGTTCTTCCATGTTGGACTTCATCGACTCGCGGTCTGGCCCCGCCACCTTGTGGTTGTCGGTGATGACCGGGCCGGGGTTGGCTTTGAGCCAGTCCACGCACTGCTTGATGATGCGGTTGGACTGCTTCATCTCTTCCATGCGCACCAAGTAACGGTCATAGCAGTCGCCCGTCTTGCCAACTGGTATATCAAAGTCCATGCGGTCATAGACTTCATACGGCTGCTTCTTGCGCAGGTCCCAGGCAACACCCGAGCCGCGCAACATGGCGCCGGTAAAGCCGAGATTCATCGCGCGTTCGGGCGTGACCACGCCGATGCCCACGGTGCGCTGTTTCCAGATGCGGTTGTCGGTGAGCAGCGTGTGGTATTCGTCCAGGTAGCTGTGGAAGCGGTGCGAAAAGTCGTCAATGAAATCCAGCAGTGAGCCATTGCGGTTGACGTTCAGTTCCTTGATGGCGCGCGCATTGCGCACTTTGTTGGCCTTGTACTGGGGCATCGTCTCGGGCAGATCGCGGTAGACGCCGCCGGGCCGAAAATAGGCTGCATGCATGCGTGCGCCGCTGGCCGCTTCATACATGTCAAACAGGTCTTCGCGCTCGCGAAAGGCGTACATCAGCAGCGTCATGGCACCGCAGTCCAGCGCGTGGGCGCTGACCCACAGCAGGTGGTTGAGCAGGCGCGTGATTTCGGAGTACATCACGCGGATGTACTGGGCACGCAGTGGCACCTCGATGCCCATCAGCTTCTCGATGGCCAGGCAGTAGGCGTGTTCGTTGCACATCATCGACACGTAGTCCAGCCGGTCCATGTAGGGCAAGTTCTGGATGAAGGTCTTGCTCTCGGCCAGCTTTTCGGTGGCACGGTGCAGCAGGCCAATGTGCGGATCGGCGCGCTGGATCACTTCGCCATCCAACTCCAGTACCAGGCGCAGAACACCGTGCGCTGCCGGGTGCTGCGGACCAAAGTTGAGCGTGTAGTTTTTGATTTCAGCCATGATAGGACGAGTGCCGGGCCGCCCCAAAGGAGGCCTGCGCCCCCTCGGGGGACAGTGAACGAAGTGAACGTGGGGGCGTCATTTCAGGCCCCCGTAATTATTTTCACGGATGATACGTGGCGTTATTTCGCGGGGCTCGATCGTGACGGGCTGGTAGATGACCCGCTTCTGCTCTGCGTCATAGCGCATTTCGACATGGCCCGTGGTCGGGAAATCCTTGCGAAACGGGTGACCGATGAAACCGTAATCGGTGAGGATGCGGCGCAAATCGTTGTGGCCTTCAAACACGATGCCGAACAAATCGAACGCCTCACGCTCAAACCAGTTGACCGAGGCCCACACATCGCACAGTGAGGCCACCATGGGCACATCATCATCTTCTGCAAACACCTTCAAGCGCACGCGCTGATTCAGGCTGACCGACAACAGATGCGACACGATGCAATAGCGCCCTGCGCCAAAGCCACCATTGTCGCCATCGCGGTTGTCCTTGTACTCGGAATAATCCACGCCGCACAGGTCAATCAGCAGCTCGAACCGGCAGCCCGGGTCATCACGCAGCGTCCTGGCTGCGCCGAGGTAATCAGCAGCAGACACAACCACCGTCACCTCGCCCAGTGCCAGGTGGATGCGCCGCACCTTGTTGCCCAGAACCTGGGCAATGGTGGTTTTCAGCGCTTCGGGCTCAACAGCAAAAACAGTCATTGATGAACCTTCAGGCGCGCGCAATGGTCTGCGTGCGGCGGATTTTCTGCTGCAGCTGGATGATGCCGTAAAGCAATGCCTCAGCCGTGGGCGGGCAACCCGGCACGTACACGTCGACCGGCACAATGCGGTCGCAGCCGCGCACCACCGAGTAGCTGTAGTGGTAGTAGCCGCCGCCGTTGGCGCACGAGCCCATGCTGATGACCCAGCGTGGCTCCGACATCTGGTCATACACCTTGCGCAAGGCAGGCGCCATCTTGTTGCACAGGGTGCCAGCCACGATCATCAGGTCAGACTGCCGGGGGCTGGCGCGGAACACTTCTGCGCCAAAACGGCTGATGTCATATCGAGCTGCGGCCGCGTGCATCATCTCTACCGCGCAGCAGGCCAGACCAAACGACATGGGCCACAGCGAGCCGGTCTTGGCCCAGTTCATGACCGAGTCGTACGACGTGGTCATGAACCCTTCTTTGAATACGCCTTCAATGGCCATCGTTTTGCTCCCGATACATTGGCATGTCACTCCCAGTCAAGGGCCCCTTTTTTCCACTCGTAGACAAAGCCCACAACCAGAATGCCCAGGAACACCATCACCGACCAAAATCCCAGCGGGCCGATTTCCTTGAGCGCCACCGCCCATGGGAAAAGGAAGGCGATTTCAAGGTCAAACAGGATAAAGAGAATGGCGACCAGGTAATAACGCACATCAAACTTCATCCGGGCGTCTTCAAACGCCTCGAAGCCGCATTCGTAAGGGGAGTTTTTAGCCGCGTTGGGCTTGTTCGGCCCCAGAACGTAACCAATGATTTGGGGAACAATGCCAACAGCGACGCCAACCAGGATGAACAACAGTACGGGGAGATATTGATCGAGGTTCATCTGGGCATTCTGATCAGCGTTTTCGCTTGACGGATGAAGCCCGTGCAAGCTGTTTTGTTTGGTGCCGTCGGCGAGACTCGAACTCGCACAGCTTTCGCCACTACCCCCTCAAGATAGCGTGTCTACCAATTTCACCACGACGGCATTTTTTAACTCTGGATTGCTTGAGGCACCTTGCGGTTTTTGCTCTCCAGACAACGTAAGAGTTTACCCTGAAAACAGGAACATTTCACCTGTGGGCTTTGGCTTATCGAGAGTCAATTACTTGGAAGGAATCTGTGCTGCTCCAGAGGCTGCTGGAGCTGGCACGGACGCGGCGGGCACCACGGCCGGCGCAGCCGATGACGCACCCGCTGGCACGGCAGCGGCAACGCCTTCAAGAACACTGCCGGTGCTGGCAGGCCGGAGGTTGCCAAAGTAGGCCAGCATCAAGGTGGCTACAAAAAAGACCGTGGCAAGAACGGCAGTTGTGCGCGACATGAAGTTGGCGCTGCCGCTGGCACCAAACAGGCTGCCAGATCCGCCGCTGCCAAATGCAGCGCCCATATCGGCACCCTTGCCATGCTGCACCAGAATCAGGCCGATCATGGCAACTGCCGTGATCATTTGCACGGCCAGAATGATGTTCAATACGATGTTCAAGCTAAACTCCTAAATAAATAGCTAGCTATGCAATACCCTAGAGGGCTGCAGCAATAATTGAAAGAAAATCTGCGGCTTTGAGCGAGGCCCCGCCAACCAGCCCGCCATCAATGTCCGGCTGCGCCAGCAACTGCGCGGCGTTGGCGGCATTCATGCTGCCGCCGTACAGAATATGAATCCGGTCTGAGTGTTCTGTTGCAGCCTTCAACTGCGCGCGCAGCACAGCATGCACCGCCTGCGCCTGTTCTGCCGATGCCGTCTTGCCCGTGCCAATCGCCCACACAGGCTCATAAGCCACCACAATTTCGCTGATGCAATGCCCGTTGGTGTGAATCACGGCGGCCAGTTGCCGCTTGACGACTTCTTCGGTGCGGCCCGCTTCGCGCTCGGCCAGGGTCTCGCCCACGCACACAATCGGCGTGATGCCGTCTGCCAGCGCACGCTGGGCTTTGAACGCCACCACGGCATCCGTTTCAGCATGGTACTGGCGACGCTCGGAGTGGCCCACCAGGCAATAGCGCACGCCGAACTCCTTGAGCATCGCACTCGAAGTTTCGCCGGTGAATGCTCCGGCCTGGTGCGTGGAGACATCCTGCGCACCCAGATCAATGGCACTGTCTTTGAGCAAAAGCTGGATCTGCGCCAGGTAGGCTGCAGGCACGCACACCGCAACCTGACAGGCAGCCGGCGCGCCCAGCCCCACAGTGATCGCCTGCAGCAACGCCTGGTTGGCAGCCAGGCTGCCGTTCATCTTCCAGTTGCCTGCAATCAGTTTTCTCTTCATGGTGTTGCCTTTCAACCTTTGCGCCCAGCCTGCTGCGCTACGCCGCGTGATCCCACGTCAGCACAATTTTGCCAATGTGCTGGTTGGATTCCATCAGGGTGTGGGCTTTCTGGGCACCACTGCCAGAGGAGTCGCCCACGGCGGCAAAGACGCTGTGAATCGCCGGCTTGACGCTGCCATTCTCAATCAGTGGCCAGACGTTTTTCTTCAGAGCCTCGGCAATCGCCGCCTTGAACGCAATCGGACGTGGACGAAGTGTCGAGCCCGTCACCGTAAGCCGACGGCGCAGCAACACGCCCGCGTTGACTTCCGCCTTGACGCCACCCTGCACAGCAATGATGACCA
>JANYJD010000307.1 GCA_025358555.1 Rhodoferax sp. | reverse complement strand
TGCCAGATTCGGAGAGTCAGAAGATGATTGTTTAACGGGCGCTTTGATGGTTGAAAATCAACCATTGCGTGGTTGATTTTCAACCATTAAAATAACAGAATGCACAACAGGCATCTCACCCCCCTGCTTGCCGATGCGCTGGCTGACACGCCCGTGGTACTGGTCAACGGTGCGCGCCAAAGTGGCAAAAGCACCCTGGTGCAGTCGCTGCCATCATCAGTAGAAGCGCCCCGCCGCTATTTGACGCTGGACGAGCCAGCGGTACTCAATGCTGCCAAATCCGACCCGGCGGGTTTCATCAATGGGCTGCAGGGCGCGGTGACGTTGGACGAGGTTCAGCGGGTGCCTGAGCTGTTCTTGCCCATCAATGCCGCAGTAGACCGGCAGCGCCAGCCGGGGCGGTTTTTACTCACGGGCTCGGCCAATGTACTGTTGTTATCGGGCATTGCAGACTCATTGGCTGGGCGCATGGAGATGCTTTCTTTGTGGCCGCTCTCCTGTGCCGAACTGGACGACTGTGCCCGAGTGAACCGTGCGGACGCCCTGTTTCTGGGTGACTGGTCTGCGCTGGCTGTGTTGCCGTGTGAACGCGATGAGTTAATTGCCCGGCTGCTATCGGGTGGCTTCCCGGATGCCGTGGTGCGCACGACGGCACGCCGCCGTGCGGCTTGGTTTGACGCCTATGTGCAAGCCATTTTGCAGCGCGACGTGCGCGACCTGGCCAATATCGAACAACTGACTGAGGTCCCGAATTTGCTGGCGTTGCTGGCCACGCGCAGCGGCACGCTGCTCAATTTTGCGGAGTTGTCTCGCACGGCGCGTCTGGCGCAGAGCACTCTTAAGCGTTATTTCGCACTGCTTGAAATGCTGTTTTTGCTGGTGCGTGTCCCTTCATGGGAGCGCAACCTCGGCAAGCGATTGGTGAAGGCGCCCAAAGTGTTTTTGCCGGACAGTGGCTTGCTGAATAACTTCCTGTCAACATCCGCCGCCGGGCTGGCTGCAATGCCGGGTCTACCCGGCGGCGTGGTGGAAACTTTTGTATTGACCGAATTGCTCAAACACGTGGCGTTCTCGGCGCAACGCTTGACGCTCTGGCACTACCGTACACAGACCCAAATCGAGGTCGACTTCATTCTGGAGAACCGGTTGGGCCAGATCACCGGAATTGAAGTCAAGGCGAGCGCCACCGTGGATAGCAAAGACTTCAAGGGACTGCGGCATTTGCAGGAAACCGAGACGGGTATTTTTCAACATGGCATCGTGCTATACGCGGGGCGCGAAGTGGTGCCGTTTGGCGACAATCTATGGGCAGTACCCTTGTCCATCTGGTGGGCTGGGGAGCGCGGCGCATGAAAATGCGTTGGACCCCGCCCAAATCCCACTATTTTTAAGGACCACGATCATGCCCATCACCAAAGGATTCCGCGCCCTCGTCGATGAGGCCATGGCCCAGGTCACCACCCTTTCTGTTGAAGAAGTCCGTGCGCGCTCGGCCCATAAGGAGGTTGTTATCGTGGATATCCGCGATGTGCGGGAGTTGACGGCTGGGACAGTCACCGGCGCCGTTCACGCTCCGCGTTGCATGCTTGAGTTCTGGGTAGACCCCGACTCGCCGTATCACAAGCCAATGTGGGCCGATGAAAGCAAGGAATTCATTTTGTTCTGCGGTGCTGGCTGGCGCAGCGCGCTGGCCGCCAAAACCTTGCAGGACATGGGCATGGCGAATGTGGCGCACATGGATGGCGGCTACACCGCGTGGGTGAAGGCAGGTGCGCCCACTGAGACGATGGAGCAGCAAAACTCGAGAAAGAATCGGCTGTAGCCCTTGTCTATAGTGCATAACTAGCTACTGAAAATATAGTATCCTGGGTTGACGTTTGATGATGAAATTTGAAGCGATCCTGTTTGATTGCGATGGCGTGCTGGTCGACAGCGAGCCCATCACCAACGGCGTGCTGCGCGACATGCTGGCTGAGCGCGGCTGGGTGTTGACGGTGGCCGAATGCATGCAGCAGTTTGTTGGCAAGGCCGTGAAGGACGAAGTCGACCTGATTGCCCAGCGCACGGGTGAGCCCGTGACCGAGGCCTGGTTGGAGGCCTTTCGCAACCGGCGCAATACGGCCTTGCTGGCTGGCGTGACGGCCATTTCGAACGTGCTGCCTTGCGTGCGGGATGTCCACGCAAGCTATGGCGGGCGCATCGCCTGCGCGTCGGGCGCAGACCGCTTCAAGGTTGAGCTGATGCTGCGCAAGCTTGACCTGCTGAAATACTTTGAAGACCGGGTTTTCAGCGGTTACGAGACACCGCGCTCCAAGCCTTTTCCTGATGTGTACCTGGCCGCTGCAGCAGCGCTGGGCGTTGATGCTGCGCGTTGCGCGGTGGTGGAAGACACCGTGCCGGGCGTGACGGCCGGGGTCGCCGCCGGGGCAACCGTGTTTGCGTATCTGCCCGCCAGTACGCTGCATGTGGACGCGGCTGCGTTGCGGCAGGCCGGTGCGCGCCATGTCTTTTCCGACATGGCCGATTTGCCTGCCCTCGTCGGCTGAGCCCTGCGTTTAGCCTACACTTGCTGCCGGATTGACGTTTACGTAAACGTCAAGCGTCGTGACCCGCCAAAGTAGCGCCGGCTACCCGTTCAATGAGCCCCCTGTTTAAGGAAACGCCGAATGCCGATTCTGGAGACACTACTCAACGCCCGCTCAGCCGAATTTCAGGCCAACGCCGCCGCTTTGCGCGCGGTTGTGGATGACCTGAAAGCCAAGCTGGACAAGGCGGCGCTAGGTGGTGGCGAAGCTGCCCGAGCCAAACACACAGCCCGTGGCAAGCTGCTGCCTCGCGACCGGGTGCAAATGCTGCTGGACCCCGGCACGCCGTTCTTGGAGTTGTCCCCGTTGGCGGCCATGGGCATGTACCCGGACCGCGACGGCACAGACAGCGCGCCTTGCGCTGGCGTGGTCACCGGCATTGGCCGTGTCAATGGTGTGGACTGCATGATCGTGTGCAACGACGCCACGGTGAAGGGCGGCACCTATTACCCGATGACAGTCAAAAAGCATTTGCGCGCGCAAGAGATTGCGCAGCAAAACAATTTGCCGTGCATTTACCTGGTCGATTCTGGCGGTGCCAACCTGCCCAACCAGGACGATGTGTTTCCGGACCGCGATCATTTCGGACGCATCTTTTTCAACCAGGCCAACATGAGCGCGCAGGGGATTGCGCAAATTGCGGTGGTGATGGGCTCATGCACGGCGGGCGGTGCCTACATGCCGGCCATGAGCGACGAGTCGATCATTGTCAAAAACCAGGGCACGATCTTTTTGGCCGGCCCGCCGCTGGTCAAAGCAGCCATTGGCGAGATCGTCAGCGCTGAGGATTTGGGCGGTGGCGACGTGCACACGCGGCTCTCGGGCGTGGCCGACCATCTGGCGCAGAACGACCCACATGCGCTGGCACTGGCACGCCAGGCCATCGCCTGCCTGAACCACACCAAGCGGCAGGACCAGGCGCGGCGCAAACCGGTGGCGCCGTTGTACGACCCGCAGGAACTCTACGGCGTGGTGCCGGCCGACACCCGCAAGCCGTATGACGTGCGCGAAGTCATTGCGCGGATTGTGGATGGCAGCGAGTTTGCTGAATTCAAGGCGCGTTTTGGCAGCACCCTTGTCTGCGGCTTTGCGCATGTGGAAGGCATGCCGGTTGGCATTGTGGCCAACAACGGCGTGCTGTATTCCGAGTCGGCGCAAAAGGGCGCGCACTTTATTGAGCTGTGCTGCCAGCGCAAGGTGCCGCTGCTGTTCCTTCAAAACATCACTGGGTTCATGGTGGGTAAAAAATACGAGAACGAAGGCATTGCGCGGCATGGCGCAAAAATGGTCACAGCCGTAGCCACCGCGCAAGTGCCCAAATTCACCATCATCATTGGCGGAAGTTACGGAGCGGGCAACTACGGCATGTGTGGCCGTGCCTACTCGCCGCGCTTCTTGTGGATGTGGCCAAACGCGCGCATTTGCGTCATGGGCGGCGAGCAGGCGGCTGGTGTACTGGCCACCGTACGGCGCGACGGCATTGAAGGACGCGGCGGTACCTGGAGTGCCGAGGAAGAAGCCGCTTTCAAGAAGCCAATGCTGGACCAGTTTGCACACCAGTCACACCCGTACTACGCCAGCGCGCGCCTTTGGGACGATGGCGTGATCGACCCCGCCGACACGCGCCGCGTGCTGGGCCTGGCGATGTCTGCCACGCTCAACGCGCCAATTGCTGACACAAAATTTGGCGTGTTCCGGATGTAGCGTGGGCAATAAAACATGAGCATGGACAACATCTACACCACCCCCGAGCACGTGCTGCTGCGCGACCAGATTGCCCGGTTTATAGAGCGCGAGGTTGAGCCGCATGCGGCCGCCTGGGAAGAAGCTGGCAGCGTGCCGCGCGACGTGCTGCGCAAGATGGGGCAGGCCGGTTTGTTTGGCCTGATGTATGAGTCGCAATACGGCGGCGGCGAGGCCGATGCGCTGACCAACCTGGTGTTTGCTGAAGCGCTGTCGCAGTCCACCTTTGGCGGCTTCATCATCACCGCGCTGGTGCACACCGACATGGCTAGCCCGCACCTGCACCACGCGGGGAGCGCGGCGCAAAAGGCGCGCTACCTGCCGGGCGTAATTTCAGGCGAGACCATCACCGCCGTGGGCATCAGCGAGCCTTGCGCGGGGTCTGATGTGGCGGGTATGCGCACCACCGCAAAGCGAGTTGGCGATGAATGGGTGCTCAACGGCACCAAGATGTTCATCACCAACGGCGTGCACGCCAACCTGTATTTCATCGCCGCCAAAACCGGCACGGCGCGCCACGACATGTCGATGTTCATCGTCGAAAAAGACACACCGGGTTTCACGGTGGGGCGTTCGCTCAGGAAGACTGGTTGGCTGTCATCCGACACGGCCGAGCTGGTTTTTGACAATTGCCGCATCCCGGCCGGCAACTTGCTGGGCGACGAAGGCAAGGGGTTTTATTCGGTCATGAAAAACTTTCAGACCGAGCGCATCGCCTTGGGGGCCATGGCCGTGGGCCACTGCACGCAGGCCATCAAGCTCACGCTGGACTACGTGCGCCAGCGTCAGGCCTTTGGCGCAACTTTGTGGCAACAGCAAACGATCCGCCAGCGCATCGCCATGCTGGACGCCAAAACCCGCGCGGCGCGGCAGTTCATGTACCACTGCGCCTGGAGCGTCCAGCAGGGGCAAGACGTTGTGCAGGAGGTGTCGATGCTGAAGGCGCTGACGGGCGAGCTCGTTAACGAGGTGTTGCAAACCTGCCAGCAGTTTCATGGCGGCATGGGGTACATGCGAGAGACGCCGATCGAGCGGCTTTGGCGCGACGCCCGCGTGCTGGGCATTGGCGGCGGGGCCACCGAAGTGATGTTGGAAGAGGTTGCAAAACGGTATTGAGTGTGTATAATTTAAATGCTACATACACACGAGAGAATCTATGCGCACCAACATCGTGATCGATGACAAGCTCATGGCCCAAGCCATGAAAGCGGGCGACTTCAAAACCAAGAAAGATGCGGTTGAAGAAGGCTTGCGACTGCTTGCGCGCCGCGCCGCCTACCAAAACTTGCGTGCCTTGCGTGGCAAGTTGCAATGGAGCCTTGACGGCGACTGGACGCAACCGCACCACGGGGTGCAGGAGCCTGGGGCGGCATCCCACGCCGCTCGTCCGGCCCGCTCTTTGTCGACATGATCACCGCCGACAGCAGCGTCTGGATTGACTATCTGGGTGGCCGCAACACAGCGGCCGCCACCCAGCTTGACGCTGTGCTGGATGATTCCAGCCGCGACATTGTGCTGCTTGACGTGGTGCTGATGGAGGTGCTGCGTGGCTTCAGGTTTGACCACGAATGGCGCATGGCGCGCAAAGCGTTTGCTGCATTGCCGGTGCTCACTGCGGGCGGCGAAGTCGTTGCATCCAAAGCCGCCAGCATGTACCGCAGCCTGCGCAGCGAAGGCGTTACGGTGCGCTCGTCGATTGACTTGCTGATAGGCGCCTGGTGCATCGAGAATGACTGCAGCCTGATCCACAGCGACCGTGACTTTGATGCCATGCCCAGCCACGGCTTGCAACTTTGGAGCCAATGAATGTCAGCTCAAATGCCCATGCCTGTCCTTGAAACCCGCTTTGACGAAGCCTTTGGCGGCAAGGTGTGCCACATCACGCTCAACCGTCCGGACGTGCGTAACGCCTTCAACGCTGAATTGATCGCAGCGCTTACCCAGACGTTTGAAGCGTTGTCGGGCCGACAAGATCTGCGGGTGGTCGTGCTGGGTGCCAACGGCAAAGCCTTTTGCGCCGGGGCTGACCTGAACTGGATGCGCGCCATGGCAGATTACAGCTGGGAGCAGAACCAGACGGACGCCAAAAAGCTGGCCGACATGCTGTGGACGCTGTACCAGTGCCCGGTTCCCATTGTCGGGCGCATCCAGGGCGACTGTTACGCGGGCGGCATGGGCCTGGCAGCGGTGTGTGACGTGCTGCTGGCATCTGACAACGTGACGTTTTGCCTGTCAGAAGCGCGCCTGGGCCTGTCGCCGGCCACCATCAGCCCGTATGTCGTGCGAGCCATGGGTGAGCAGGCCGCGCGCCGTTATTTTGTAACGGCTGAGCGCTTCTCGGCGACGCAGGCGCACGCCATGGGCCTGGTGCATGAAGTGTGCGGCGCAGATGAACTGGATACCAGGGTGGCGCAGATGGTAGACGCGCTGGTGGCCAACGGCCCGCAAGCCGTGCGGGCCTGCAAAAAACTGGTGCGGGACGTGGCCGGTGTTCCCCTGGACGAGCCACTGCGCAACGAGACCGCAAGGCGCATTGCCGACATCCGCGCCAGCGACGAGGGCAAGGAAGGCCTGCAGTCGTTTTTGCAAAAGCGCAAGCCGGGCTGGCTGTGATGCGCTAAGCAAGGAAGTAATCATGGACACCCTGCTTCAACTCTGGCAATCCATCGCCGGCATGGCCCAAAAAGGCAGCAGCAGCCTTGACATGCCGCAACTGCTGGCGCTGGCCGCAGCGCTGGGTTGGGCCAGCGGATTCCGGCTGTACGCGGCGGTATTCATCACCGGCATGGCGGGCTGGCTGGGCTGGTTGTCTTTGCCTTCGGGCTTGGCGGTATTGCAGCACCCGGCCATGCTGTTTGGCAGCGGCTTCATGCTGTTTGTCGAGTTTTTTGCCGACAAGATTCCGGGGGTGGATACGCTGTGGGACATCGTCCATTCAGTCATCCGCGTGCCTGCGGGCGCTGCGCTGGCTGCTGGCGTGTTTGGGGCCGACAGCGGCACCATGGGCATGGCTGCGGCGCTGCTGGGCGGCTCGCTGGCCGCCACCTCCTATGCCACCAAGGTCAGTACGCGCGCCGCGCTGAACACCTCGCCCGAGCCGTTTTCCAACATTGCTGTCAGCTTGTTTGAAGACGGTTTGGTGATGGGAACGATGTGGCTGGCCACCCAGTACCCACTCGCCTTCGGCGTGGCCTTGGTCATCGCCCTGGTCATCAGCATTTGCCTGCTGGTGGTGCTGATCCGATTCCTGAAAGGGCTGGTGCGCCGCGTGCGCGGATGGTTTGGCGGCGAACAGCCTGCAACTCAGATCAACGGATAGACCAACAACACAACAACATGTTCAACAAAATCCTGATCGCCAACCGGGGCGAAATTGCCTGCCGCGTGGCCGCTACTGCCCGGCGCATGGCTATCAAAACCGTGGCCGTCTATTCGGATGCCGATACCCATGCCAAGCACGTCGGCGTGTGCGACGAGGCCGTGCACATTGGCGGCAACGCGCCCAAGGACAGCTACCTGCGCTGGGAGCGGATTTTGCAAGCCGCCAAAGATACTGGCGCGCAGGCGGTGCATCCGGGCTACGGATTTTTGAGCGAGAACGAAGAGTTTGCCCAGGCGTGTGCCGATGCCGGGCTGGTGTTCATTGGGCCGCCCCCGTCTGCCATCAAGGCGATGGGGCTCAAGGCCGAATCCAAGCGGCTCATGGGCCTGGCTGGCGTGCCGCTGGTGCCGGGCTACCACGGGGCGGACCAGGACGCCGCGCTGCTGCAGCGCGAAGCGGATGGCATTGGCTACCCGGTGTTGATCAAGGCCAGTGCCGGTGGGGGCGGCAAAGGCATGCGTGTTGTTGAGTCCGCTGCCGACTTTGCAACTGCGCTGGCCTCGTGCAAGCGCGAGGCCATCAACAGCTTCGGCGACGACGCGGTGCTGATTGAAAAGTACGTGCAGCGCCCGCGCCACATTGAAATCCAGGTGTTCGGCGATACGCACGGCAACTGCGTCTACCTGTTTGAGCGCGACTGCTCGGTGCAGCGCAGGCACCAAAAGGTTTTGGAAGAAGC
>JANYJD010000277.1 GCA_025358555.1 Rhodoferax sp. | reverse complement strand
GCGTCGGCCAGACCCATGGCGGTCTGTGCAAAGCCGAGCGACCAGCGCGGGGGCAGGTGGGTGCCACCAATCAAGCGGACAAACTGCGAGATCACCTCGGCGGGGGTCGCGCCCGACATAAAGTAGTAGTCCAGATCGCCGTCGTCAATTTCTACATAGCGGTGCAGCCCGTGGTAGTTGTCGTGTTCGCAGCCAAAGTCAAACGTGCAAGCGCTCAGCGTGTCGTAGTAAACGCCATACCAGTGACCGCTGTTTGCGCGCGTCAGCACGAACGGCCAGTGCTTGTAAAGCGGGTCACCACGCTGCGGGTCATAGCCCAATGAGTCAAGCGCCAGCGTGCGCAGGCGCCTGCCATGCAGGTCCAGCGGGCCGGTCTTGTCGCCCAGGCCGTAGTACCGCTCGCCAGTTTCTCTTTGCAAATAGTGGCGCAACGCACCGGTGCGCGGGCTTCGAAAGTACGAAGGCGTGGCGCGATCACTGGCCAGCGCGCGGCCTTGGCCATCTTTCCACGACAGGTTGAGCGGGTTGCCATTGACCGACACAGCCAGTGCGCCGGTACCCAGCACCACGGTCTGGCCAATCTGTTGGATGCTTGCCGATGGTGCAGTAAAACCGCTGGCGTCTTCGCGCAGGCGGCCTGTCCACGCAACGTCGCGCCCGGCTTGCGGGGCAATGGCCCAGGTGCGAGGCTCGCGGTAGCCTGATGCGGGCCGAAACGTCACGCGGAACAATGTTGATTCCAGAGCTTGAATTTTCAGGCTATCACCCCCTGAAATCTCAAAATTGACTGCGTGCGCTTCTGCGTTTGTTAGCTGCGCTTGCCCAAACGGTTTCATGTGGAGAACCCTTCAAATGCGTTGCCCGTCTTTGTCAAAGCAATGCATGTCCTGACGGGGCAAGCCAAGCTTCACCGTGTCGCCCCCTGTGATGCCCGTCTGGCCGTTGCACACCATCTCAAACGGCGTGTCCTGCCCGACGGTACCGTGCAACAAGCTGGTGGAGCCCAACTGCTCAACCTGGCCGACTTTCATGGTGATGGGGCCATCGGCGGCAATCTGCGCGTGTTCAGGGCGCAGGCCGATGGTATGGGTGCCGGGGGGAATCAAGGCAGCGTCTGGATGCTGCGGCGGCAGCAACGCGATGGGCAGAAAATTCATGCGCGGGCTGCCAATGAAACCCGCCACAAAGGTGTTGACCGGGCGGTTGTAAAGGTCCAGAGGCGCGCCGACCTGCTCCACCTTGCCCGCGCGCAGCACCACAATCTTGTCCGCCATAGTCATGGCTTCCACCTGGTCATGGGTAACGTACACCATGGTGGCCTTCAGACGGGCATGCAAATCACGGATTTCAGCGCGCATCGACACCCGCAACTCAGCGTCGAGGTTGCTCAGGGGCTCGTCAAACAGAAACAGCTTGGGTTCGCGCACGATTGCGCGGCCAATGGCGACGCGCTGGCGCTGGCCCCCGGACAGCTGGGTGGGCTTGCGCTGCAACAACTCATTCAGGCGCAGCAGGGTGGCTGCCGCGCCGACCTTGGATTCGATTTGCGCGGTTTCAATGCCCAGGTTCTCAAGCCCGAAAGCCATGTTGTCATAAACGCTCATGTGGGGGTACAGCGCATACGATTGAAACACCATGGCGCAGCCCCGATGGGCGGCAGACACGGCGTTGACGTTTTGGCCATCAATGCGGATTTCACCTGAGGTGGGGGATTCCAGCCCGGCAATTACGCGCAGCAGCGTTGATTTACCGCAGCCAGACGGGCCGACAAAAACCACAAATTCGCCGTCTTTGACGGATAGGTCAATGCCGTGCAGGATGGTGGTTTTGTCAAATGATTTGACGATGCTGGCGAGTTCAAGAGTGGCCACGGTGATTTCCTCGGGTGAAACTGACTACGCGGACGGTCTGTGCTGCGTTCGTCATTTCACGCCGGCGCTGGCAATGCCGGTGGTGATGTACTTTTGCAGGAAGGCGAATACCAGCGTGATGGGGATAAGCGTGATCACCGTCATGGCCAGCAGGTAATGCCACTGTGTGTTGAGTTCGCCCTGGAAGGAATTGAGCGCCAGCTGCAGCGTGAAAAATTCGGATTTAGACAAGACGATCAACGGCAGCAAGAAGTCATTCCAGCGCCACATGACCGAGAAAATCGCCAGCACCGCCAGTGCGGGCGCAGACAGGGGCAAGATAATTTTCCAGTAGATCCGCCATTCGCTGGCATGGTCCATGCGCGCGGCTTCCAGCAGTTCGTCAGGAATCGTCAACATGTACTGGCGCAGCAAAAAAACGCCCGTAGGGGTTGCGATGGCGGGCAAGATCACGCCCCAAAGGCTATTGAGCAATCCCACACTGTTGATAACCAGAAAAACCGGCACCAAAATGATCGTGGGTGGAATCATCAAGGTGGCGATGATGAGTAAAAAAACTCCTTTCTGGCCGCGAAACTGGTACTTGGACAGCGCAAACGCCGCCATTGAATTGATCAGCAAGGTAAGCAGGGTTGCCACCACGGTGATGAAGACGCTGTTCCACAAGTATTTGCCAAAGCTGAATTTTGCAAACAGATCGCTGTAGTTGTTGCTGGCGAACTTGAGTTCGTTAATGGGCTTGCGGTCATTGATGTTGACGCGAATCTCCGTGTCAGGCTTAGCTGGGTCAATCATGGTGGCCATAATGCCGATGCGCCGCACCTGTGCCATTTCGCGCAGAACGCCCTTATCGTCTCGGGTCATAAACAGTGGCAACGGCTTGTCATGCCCAGCCACAGCCACCGATTTTTGGCTGTAGGGCAAAAACGAAGGCGGAAACTGACTGATGGCGCTCTCGGTTTTAAACGACGACATCACCAGCCAGAGAATCGGGGCAAACATAGTGAACAGGCCTACGAGCAAATAGCCGTAACTCAGCCAGTCGGTCCAGTCCATGCGCTTGTTGCCGCGGGTGCGTGTGAGGAAATTAGCCATGGGGTTCAGCGAGGCAATGCTATGTGTCAGGTCGAAATGCGGTCTGCCCCATCACCTCAGCGAGCCTTTTTACCTGACTCGCTGGCCCTAGTCAGCCTGAGCTGCAAGAAGGTCAGCAACATCAAGCCAACGGCAAGCACCAATGAGGCCGCTGCTGCCAATCCATAAAGGTGAATCTGCTCGGCAAACCCGGTTTGGTAAATGAATTGCACGATGAATGTCGTGGCCGATCCTGGCCCGCCGCCGGTCAACACAAACACCTCGTCAAAAATCTGCACGGCACGGATCATTGCCAGCACCAGCACCACGATCAGGTTGGGCATCAAAAGTGGCAAGGTGATGCGGCGCAATGTGCGCCAGGGCGATGCAGCGTCCATCTCGGCAGCCTCATACATGTCTTTCGGGATGGCCTGCAGCCCAGCCAGCAAAATGAGGGTATAGAACCCCATATGCGCCCAGATGGACACGAAAATGGTCCAGAAAAATGCCCAGCTAGCATCGGTGAGCCACTCTACCGGCGTGGACCCCACAGCCACAAGACCGGCGTTGAACACGCCCTGGTTTTGCAGCAGCCATTTCCAGATCAACGCGACCACCACCGGTGACAGCAGCACTGGGTAAAAAAACACGCCCCGCCAAAAACCACGCCCAATGATCTTGCGGTTAAGCACCAGTGCAGTCATCAGCGACAGCACCACCATCAACACAACCTGGATCAGGCTGAACTTGATTGTGTTGTAGATGGCCCGCCAGAAGATGTCTTTGCGGCAGGACTGGATGTCAAAGTAATTGCGGCATTCAAACAGGATGCCAAAGTTTTCGGACCCAGTAAACGGGCGGGAAAACGGCATCAAGTTGACGCCGCCAGTTGCAGCATAGATAAAGTTGATGAAGATCGGCAAAAAAGTGAACAGCCCGATCACAAGAAGATTTGGCCCTACAAATAACCAACCGATCCGCGACAAGCCCAGCCATCGCTGGCCGAGCCGGAACAGCGGCTCGAACAGGTTGAAGAACAGGCCCGGGATGCGGGACACCGCAAAGGCCTATTTCTGTGCCTGCTTGACTGCGTCGGCCATGTCCGCTGCGATCTTGGTCATCGCTTCGTCGGCGCTCATCTCGCCCACGATGGCCTGCGTCACGCGGGTCACGGTCGGCAGCATGATGGCGCGGTTGAATTTGTAGCCCTGGAATTGGTAGGCCACCGGCGAAAGACTGGCGACGCCGTTGCTGAAAGTCCCCAGCGCCGCGCGCGCTGCCGGGGTTGCCGATGGATAAGCCACGCCCTTTTTAGCCAAGCCCGCATGTGCGGGAATGTTGTTGGTTTTGCCTACGAACTCCGCGTAGTTGGCTTCTTGCGCCATAAAGTCCAGGAACATGCCAGCTTCTTTGGGTGACTTGCTGGTTTTTAGCGCCACCCAGGCTGCACCGCCCGGAATGCCGGTGCAGGCGGCCGGCCCACATGGGTTGGGGATGGCAACCCAGTCAAATGCTGTGCCAATGTCTTTTTGCAGCCGATTGATTTGCCAGGAACCCGACAGCACCATGGCCACGCGACCGTTCTTGAACTCGCCAATTGAATCGGCATAGCTGGACCCACCCGAGCCACCCCACACTTCCTTGAGCATGGCTCCGTCTTTGTGCCAGCCCACAAATTTGTTGACGGCTGTCTTGTAGCCGTCGTCCAGCACGAGGTCGCCCTTGGCGTCAAAAATCTTGGCGCCGTAGCTGATGGCCGGGCCGGCAAAGCGGTGGCCGGAGCGGTCCCACGCCAAAGCCGCGGGCGTCTGCGTGGCCTTGGACACTTTGCGTGCCGCCTCAACCCACTCATCCCACGTTGCCTTTGCGCCGGGCATCGGTATCTTCGCCTGTTCAAACAGGGTCTTGTTGACGTATGGCCCAGTCATGGTCAGCTGCGACATGAAGCCGTAGATGCCCTTGTCACTTGCAGTGGGACGCAGCCATGGCAACGTGGCACCGAAGTTGGCTTCCCAATACTTGGCGTCTTTCACGTGGGCGCTGATGTCAAGGTAGTATTTTGACAAGCCACCCAAATCGGTGACGCGGGCAATGTCAGGGCCTTGGCCAGCAGCCAATTGCACGGGCAACTGTTCCACGATGGTTTTGTAGGGAACGACGTCAAGAATGACTTTGGTGCCTGCGTTTTGCGCCTCAAAACGTTTGGCAATTTCGGCGGTGACTTCGCACTCGTTTCCATCCTGGTAGCACATCACCCGGATGTCTGCGGCCCATGCTGAAACTGGCAGCGCGATGATGGCTGCCACCACGGCGCTCAGGCCATTTTTTGAAATACGGTTTACCATCATGAAATCCTTCCAAGGAGAGTTGGGTTCGATGGCATCGTATGCCAAAAATGTGCTGCGGCCTACATGGTTTCTACGGATCAATTCATGTAGATGACTCCTTGTTTTACAGGATGCCCGACATGACGTTTTCAACCGCGACCGAGCTGCCCAATCCGTTCCTTTTCAATTCGGGGGACCGGGTGCGTTCGGCCGGCCAGTGGCCCGAGCGGAGGGGCGAAATACACGCGCTGATGATGCCGGTCGCCTATGGCGAAATCCCTCCTGTGCACGGGGCCGTCCACTGCGCGGTTTTGCATGCCGCTGTGCTGAAACGCCTGGGTGGCGCACGCCTGCTTTCATGCCGTGTGGCGGTGAATGGCCAGCATTCCTTTTTGCTCCGGATTTTTGTGCCCGCCGGCCTGGGTCCGTTTCCAGTGTTGCTCAATGGTGATGGTTGCTGGCACTATGCCAGCGATGAAGCCATTTCGGCAGTCGTGGAAGCGGGCTATGTGTTTGCCCAGTTCAACCGGGTCGAGTTGGCACCCGATGCGGGCCGTGCGGATGATGCGGGAATTGCGGGCATTGCGGACAGCGTACAAGTGGCAATGCCCACCGGCCAATGTCCTGCGCTGGCGGCGTGGGCCTGGGGCTACCACCGGGCTGTGGACGCGCTGTTCGGACTGGACTTTATCGACCGAGACTGCATTGCTGTGGTGGGCCATTCGCGTGGCGGCAAGGCCGCCCTGCTGGCAGGCGCCACCGACGGGCGCATCACGCTGACCAGTGCCAATGGTTCGGGCGCAGGCGGGGCAGGGTGCTTTCGCTATTCAGGGCCAGGCGCTGAGACTCTCGCCGATGTGGTGGGCGCTTTCCCGCACTGGTTCAGTCCAAATCTGGCGCAGTTTGCCGGGCGAGAGGATGCATTGCCGTTTGACCAGCATTTTCTGAAAGCTCTGGTCGCGCCCAGGGCGCTGTTGACAACGGAGGCGCTGCAGGACCACTGGTCCAATCCTGTCGGAACCTGGCTGAGCCACCTGGCCGCACGCGAGGTCTATGCATTTCTGGGCGTGCAGGACCGGATCGCCATTGCCTACCGAGATGGTGGCCATGACCATGGCATGGCGGACTGGCGCACACTGCTCGATTTTTGCGAGTCGGTTTTTCGCGGCAGGCCACGCGCGGACATCGTGCAGGTCGATCCGTTCCCGGATTCACAGGCCCGCTTCCGCTGGCAGGAATGACTAGCCAGCCACCGACACCTGCGCCAGACCCGCATCCACAATCAAGTTCTGTCCGGTAATTCCATCACTGTCATCGCTGGCCAGAAACAGGGTGGGGCGCGCGACGTGGGTGGAATCAAGCCGGAATTTGAGGCATTGCAGCTCAATGAACTTCTGGTCTTCTTCCGGGTTGCGCCATAGCGCGCTTTGCCGCTCTGTGACGATGGCGCCAGGCACCAGCGCGTTGACGCGGATGCCGTCCACGCCCAATTCGCGCGCCAGCGTGCGCGTCATGCCCGAGATGGCGGCCTTGCTGGCGGTGTAGCCAATCAGGTTGGGCCGCCCGCGCATCCAGGAGATGCTGCCCATGTTGATGATGGAGCCATTCAATTTGGCGTGGCGCAGCTGGCGCGCGACGGACTGCGTGGCAAACACCTGGTGGCGCAGGTTGACGGCCAGGCAGTTGTCCCAGTACTCGGGGGTTAACTCGTCCAGTGAATGGCGGTCGTCACGTCCAGCGTTGTTGACTAATACCTGCACCGGCCCCAGTTTCTGGTGCACGCGCTCGAGCAAGGCTTGCAATGCGGGGATATCGCGGATGTCGCAAGCTTCATAGTGGGGCGTGGGGTGGCCAGCCGCCGCGATTTCGGCCAGCAGTTCATCCGCGCCGCCTGCCCGCGTGCCGCACAGCGCAACCCGGCTGCCCTGCGCCGCAAAGGCACGCACCAGTTCCGCGCCGATGCCCGACGAGCCGCCTGATATGAAGACGACACGGTCGCGCAGGGAAGGGTAGGCGGCGTGGGTCATGATGGAATCATGTCGCTCATGTCGATGGCGCACCCGGTGGCGATGCTCCGGTGCGCGGCCAGCCCCACCGCCACGCAACGCATGCCGTCTGCCAGGGTCACCTCGGGCGGCAGGCCGTTGCGGATGGCGTTCGCAAAGCGCTGGTGCTCAATGTAAGACGCGCCAAAATGCTGGCCCGCGTACTTGATGTTGGTGTCCCACACACGGCGCGTTGACACGCCGCGCCCGCTGCCCGAAGGCTCGCCCCACACGCTGCGTTTGCCCCAGTCTTCACGCCGGCCGTGGCGCAGCACCAGCGAGGGGATCAATGACTCCAGCTTCCCTTCATCGCCCACCACCACGATGTGCTCGTTGTCAGTGGAGTTTTCGGCAAACATGCACAAGTCCAGCATGCCGCGCGCGCCGCTGGCGTACTCCACCACCACGTAGGCGCTGTCCAGAATGTCGGGGCGCAGGCCGCCATAGTCTTCGTCCAGATGGTTCACACGTTGCCCGCCGCTGGCAAAAACCCGGGTGGCAGGCTCCTGCAAGATGAGTTCCATCAGGTTGAAATAGTGGCAGCATTTTTCAACCAGCGTTCCTCCAGTGTTGACGCTGAAGCGGTTCCAGTCGCCGACTTTCGGGTAAAACGGCTCGCGGTGTTCGCGTATTGCCACTTGGTGCAGCGTGCCAACGCCGCCCTCGTGCGCGATGCGGATCATCTCGGCCACCGGGGGCATGTAGCGGTATTCCTGCGCGACCCAGACGATGGGCTTGCGCCCCTGGGCGCGTTCCAGCAGGTCGGTGCAATCCTCAAGCGTGGTGCACAGCGGTTTTTCGATCAGCAGGTGAAGATCAGTCGGCAGCGCATCCCGCATGACCTGCGCATGCGTGAAGTTGGGTGTGGCGATGATGACGGCATCGCACAGGCCTGATTCCAGCAGGTCCTGATGGCGCTCAAACACTTGGGGTTGCGTCGCGGCATCTGCCAGCAGGACGGCCGCAGCAGCGCGGCTGGCGGCGTGGGTGTCGGCCAGTGCCGTGACGACCGACGCGTCAAGCGCCTTCAGGTTTTCAATGTGCTCGCGGCCCATGCTGCCGCAGCCGATGATGCCGTAGCGAATTTTTTGCTTGGTCATGTTGAATTTCTCCTCTTTCAGATAAATTGCGCAAATTCACCGCTGCAGTTCAGCCAATTCAACAATTCTGGCTCAGGATAATGGTAAAAAAAGGCTGTAGCCCTTGTCCATAGTGCATAATCAGCTACTATTATTATAGTATTTCGTGGCTAGGCAGAAAATTTTACAGGCGAGTCCCGTTTGCACTGCCTGGCCTGCCTGGCCTGCCTGGCTTGGGGGCCTGTCAATACCCCTGGCTGTGGATTTTGATGTCCTGAGAGCGGATCACGGACAGGATGGCCGCGCAGTTGCGCATCAACAGCCCCAGGTCTGATGCGACGCCGATATAGTCAAAACCTGACGCCCGGTATATTGCCACGGCCTCGGCCGTGCCGCCGACCGTACCCACGGGCTTGCCCAATGCGTGGCAGCGCTTTACGCCGTCGGCCATGAGTTTGACGACATCTTCGTGCAGCAGGTTGCCGACATGGCCCATGGCACCACTCAAGTCGCCGGGACCAAAGAACAGCGAGTCTACGCCGGGGACGCTGGCAATCTCTTCGACGCGCGCCATGGCCTCGGGCGACTCGATTTGCAGGATGACGCTGACCGCATCGTTGGCCACCTTGAAGTAGTCCTTCACCGTGCCAAAGCGCGAGCCCCGGCTCATGGCTGCCATGCCGCGCACGCCCTGTGGCGCGTATTTGGCGGCAGCCACGGCCTTGCGCGCTTCGTCTGCGTTTTGAATGAACGGAAACATGAGGGTTTGGGCACCGCCGTCCAGCACGCGCTTGACCATCACGGTGTCGTTCCAGGGCACCCGGGTAATGGGCAGCATGGGCGTGCCGGCAATGGCCTGCAGCAGGTGGATCAAGTCCATCTGGTCCAGCGGGGTGTGCTCCATGTCAACCACAGACCAGTCAAAGCCCGAGCAGCCCATGGCCTCGGCCACGATAGGCGAGGCCGACATGACCCAACTGCCCACGGCGTAGCCACAGGCATAGTCTTTGCGCGCCAGCATGGTTTTGAACGGGTTTTGCATGGGTACTTTCAAAAAATAACGGGCTCGGGCGTTGGCTCGGTGCCTTGCAGAAAATCAAAGTCACAGCCCTCATGGGCCTGCGTCACGTGCTCTTGGTACAGGCGCGTAAAGCCGCGTTTGAAGGGTTGCACGGGCGCTTTCCACAGCGCACGGCGAGCGGCCAGTTCTGCGTCGCTCACTTGCAAATGCAGGCGGCGCTGCGCCACGTCCAGCTCAATGATGTCGCCGGTTTTGACCAGCGCCAGCGGCCCGCCCACCGCTGACTCGGGCGAGATGTGCAGCACGCAGGTTCCGTAGTGCGTGCCGCTCATGCGCGCGTCCGAGAGGCGCAGCATGTCGCGCACGCCAGCCTTCAAAAGCTTTTTCGGAATCGGCAAGTTGCCCCACTCCGGCATGCCGGGCGCGCCCACGGGCCCGGCGTTGCGCAGCACCAGTACGGTGTTCTCGTCGCAGACCAGACTCTCATCTGCCATGGCGGCCAGCATCTCGGGCTGGCTGTCAAACACCAGCGCCGGGCCGGTGTGAACCAGCAGCCGCTCTGACGCCGCGCTGGGTTTGATCACTGCACCCTGCGGTGCCAGGTTGCCGTGCAGTACGGCCAGCGCGCCCAATGTGCTGACCGGGTTGGCCAGCGGGCGGATGACGGCTTCGTCCTGCACCTGCGCTGTCTCTAGATTTTTGGCCATGGTGTGGCCGGTCACCGTCATCTCGCTCAGGGCCAGCTCGCCCATGATGGTCTTCATCAGCGCAGGCAGACCACCGCCGTAGTAAAAATCTTCCATCAGCCGGTCGCCGCTGGGGAACAGGTTGGCCAACACCGGCACGCGCCGCCCCATGGCGTCCAGATCGGCCAAGGTCAGGTCGATGCCCGCGCGGCGTGCCATGGCGATGATGTGCACGGCGGCGTTGGTGGAGCCGCCCAGCGCCATCTGCACCGCCATGGCGTTTTGAAACGACCCGCGCGTCAGCATGCGCGAGGGTTTGAGGTCTTCCCAGACCATGCCCACAATGCGCTCGCCGCAGGCCGTGGCCATGCGCGGGTGGGCCGAGTCCATTGCCGGAATGCTGCTGGCGCCGGGCAGTGTCAGGCCCAGTGCTTCGGCAATGGCGGTCATCGTGGATGCCGTTCCCATGGTGTTGCAAGTGCCTGGAGCCCTTGTCATACGTGCTTCAAGCGCTACTAATTCAGAAGCATCCAGTTTGCCAGCCTGGTACTCGTCCCAGAACATGCGGGTGTGGGTGCCTGCGCCAATAGTGCGGCTCACGCCGCCTTGCACATGGCGGTCATTGAGCATGGGCCCGGCCGGGCAAAAGATGGTGGGAATGTCCATGCTGAAAGCGCCCATCAGCGTGCCCGGGGTGGTCTTGTCGCAGCCGGCCAGCAGCACCGCGCCATCGCACGGCAGGCTGCGCAGCAGTTCTTCCACCTCCATCGCCAGAAAGTTGCGGTACAGCATGGTGGTGGGTTTGACCATCACCTCGCCCAGGCTCATCGCAGGCAACTCGACCGGTGTGCCACCGGCCATCAGGATGCCTTTTTTGACCGACTCGGCGCGCTCGCGCAGGTGGGCGTGGCAGGGCGAGAGGTCGCTCCACGTGTTGATGATGGCGATCATCGGCCGGTCCATCACATCTTCGCGACGCCAGCCTTGCTGCTGCATGCGCTGGCGGTGTGAGAAGCCGCGCATGCCCGCATCGGCGAACCAGCGGCGGCTGCGGAGCTCAGACAGTTTTTTTGTCATGGTGAATTTTGTGAATCGTGATGGGCGGTGATGGACTGTGCGCGCGACGGTGCTGGCAGGTATTGCAATGCGCCGACGGAATCAGGAAGCCGTGATGCCCGCCGCTTTGATGACGCGCGCCCAGCGTTCAATTTCGTCTTTTAAAAACGGCGCAAACTGCAGCGGGGCACGTGCGTCAACGCGAAAGCCCTGGACCCGCGCGCGGTCATCAATATCGGGGGCGGCCATGATCTTGACGACCTCGGCCCCCAGCTTGGCCACCGCCGCGTCGGGCATCGACGCAGGGGCCATGATGGCCGTCCAGTTTTCAACCGCCAGCCCGGGCGCGCCCAGCTCGGCGGTGGTGGGCACGTCGGGCACCAGCGGGTGGCGCGCTGCGCTGGCGATGGCCAGTGCCCGCAATTTGCCCGCTTTCACCTGGGCAATGCTCTCGGGGAAGTTGGAAAAAATCACATCGACCTGGCCACCAATGAGGTCCGTGATGGCGGGCGCGCCGCCTTTGTAGGGGATGTGCTGGATGTCAGTTTTGTTCAAGTCATTGAACAGCGCCAAGGTGAGGTGCGGCGGCGTGCCGGTGCCGCTGGAGCCGGCATTGAGCTTGCGCGATTTGGCCTGCGCCACCAGGTCTTTGTAGTCCTTGATCGGGCTGTCCTGTGGCACCACCACCAGCATGGGCGAGCCCGCCAGCAGCGCGACGGGCCGCAGATCCTTTTGAAAGTCGAATGGCGCGTTGCCCTTGAACAGCGTCACGTTGGCGGCATGCGTGAGCGTGATGGCCAGCAATGTCTGGCCATCACCCGCCGCGCGGGCGACCTCGGCCGCGCCAATCTGGCCACCGTTGCCGGGCTTGTTGTCCACCACCACGGTCACACCCCAGCGCGTGCTCAGTTGTTGGGCGACCAGGCGGGCCATCACATCGGTTAATCCACCGGGCGGGAAGGGCACAACATAGCGGATCGTGGCGCCGGGTTTGGGGTAGTCCTGTGCCCAGGCCAGGCTTGGGAGCAGCAGGGCGGTGGTACTTAGCAATTGGCGGCGGTGCATGGGGGTGTCTTTGTTGCTTGCGTGAACGGAAAAGCTGTTGCTTAAGGTCTCTGTTTAAGCGGGGGTGATCAAAACTGAATTATGCGGCGGCGCGCCAAGCGGCGAGCATCGCACCGGGCACCTCAACGCCATCGGCTACAGCACGGCGGCGTAGCGCCTCACGCCGCGCGCCCGGCAAGCGCACACCCTCGTCTTTTTGCATCTCGGCCACCAGTACTTCAACGCGGTCCAAAAACTGGCTGCTGCCCGTCAGCGCGCCCGGGTCGATCACGATGAAGGCCTGCCCAATGCCGGGCTGGTTGCCTTCGTCCACAAAGAAGCTCGACGCCTCGTAACCAAAATTGGCGCCGATCACAGCGGTGACCAATAGCTCAACCATCAACGCCAGCATCGCGCCTTTGGGAGACGCGGCGGGGCCGCTCCCAAAAGGAAGCATCATCCCGGTCATCCCCTCTTTGGGATCGGTGGTGGGGTTGCCTTGCGCGTCCAGCGCCCAGCCCTGGGGAATGGCCCGGCCCTCCTTGGCGGCCACCATCAGCTTGCCACGCGCCACTTCACTCAGGCTCAAGTCAATCATCAGCGGGTCGCAAGCGCCAGCCGCTGCGCCAGGCACGTGGCGGCGCGGGAACACCGCCGCCACCGGGTTGGTGCCAAAGATGGCGTGCTTTCCGCCTGCGGCCGGCATCGCAGCCGGTGAGTTGGCAAAGCCCAAGCCCACCATGCCCGCAGCCGCAACGGCACGCAGGTGGTCCACGACCACGCCGCAGTGGTGGCTGTGCACCACGCCTGCAAACGCCACGCCGTTTTGCCTTGCAGAGTCAATCGCCTGCGCCACCGCCAGGTCGCAGGCAGCAAACGCCAGGCCAGCCTGCGCATCCACCACCAGCGCACCGCCCTTGCGGCGCAACACGCTGGGATTGGCCTGGCCATTGACGCGGCCGTTGCGCAAATGCGTGGCGTATTGCCCCACGCGCGACAGACCGTGCGAGCCCAGACCTTGCGATTCGGCCAGCACCAGCGCGCGCGCTGTGGCCTGCGCCATGGCGTCATTGGCACCAGCGCGGGCCAGCTCTTTGGCCACCAGGCCCTGCAATTCTTCCAAGCTGATTTTCATGACTTCACCCCAGGCATTGCCAGCGCCTCCAACACCTTGTCGGCAATCAAGAAACTCACGCGCTCATTGGCCTCGTAAGTGACACCGGCCACGTGTGGCGTGAGAATCAAATTCGGGCAATCCTGAAAATGCGTTGCCACTGGCAGCGGCTCGGCACCAAACACGTCAATCGCCGCACCGCCCAGCCGACCCGCTTTGAGTGCGGTGCCCAGCGCTACTTCGTCGACAATGCCGCCGCGCGCGGTGTTGATGAGGACCGAGTCGGGCTTCATGACCGCAATGCGTGCAGCATCAAACAGCCCCCGTGTTGAGTCCACCAGCGGCACGTGCAGGCTCACCACATCGGCTGACTTTATGACTTCATCCAGCGTGGCACAGCGCACGCCGCAGCTGGCAAACGCCGGATGATCGGGCTTCATCATCGCGTCAAACGCAATGACCGTCATCCCCATACCCTTCGCCAGGCGCGCGGTGAGCTGCCCGATGAAGCCAAAGCCAATCAGCCCCAAGGTCTTGCCGCCGATTTCACGCCCGTTGGACAGCGCATTGCGTGGCCACTGCCCGCCAGCCACGGAAGGCGTTGATGCGTACACACCGCGCAGCAGCAGCATGGCAGTGCCTACGACGTATTCGGCTACCGACAGCGCGTTGGCGCCAGTCGCGGGAATGACCTTCATGCCGCGTGCCTCGCAGGCCGCCACATCAATGTTGTCCAAGCCCACGCCCAGCCGGCCGACCACTTTGCAGCGCGCCAGGGCCTCCAGCAAATGGCCGCGCACCTGGGTGCGGTTGCGCACGATGATGGCGTCTGCCGTGGCGGCCTCAAGCAGCAGGCGTGGCGCGTCGTCCACCAGTTTGGGGTTGTAGAGCACGTCATGGCTTGCGCGCAGCGGGGCCAGTGCGCGCTCGTCCATGAATTCGGTGATGACGATGCGCCCCATCGTCAGGCCGATTCAAACAGCCGAGTCAGCACAAACTCCCTGTGCCCCAGCGCCTCGGCAGCGGTGAGGCGGCCATTGGCGGTGCGCAGCATGCATTCCAGAAGTCTGTCTCCCGCCTGGTCGAGTGTGATTTCGCGTTGCAGCAAGCCGGTGGTATCCACGTCCACGTGCTCGCTCATGGTGCGCACGGTGCGCGGATTGGCGCAGATTTTGATGACCGGCAGGATCGGGTTGCCAATTACGTTGCCCTGACCGGTGGGGAAGAAATGCACTGCATAACCCGAGGCCGCGCACAGCGTGACCATCTCGCCCGCAGCGGATGACGAATCCATAAACCACAAGCCTGGGTGCGTCGGCATTTCGGCCTTGTCAATCACGCCGTCAACGGTGCATTTTTTGCCGATTTTCTGGATGTTGCCTAAGGCCTTTTCTTCGATGGTGGTCAGGCCGCCGGCAATGTTGCCTTTGGTCGGCTGGCTGTCTGACAGGTCGCTGGTCTTGTGGCGGTTGATGACGTCCTGGTAGCGGTTGAACATGAACATGAATTTGTCGCGTACGGCGTCGGTCTTGCAGCGTGCGGCCACAATCTGCTCGCCACCGGTCAGCTCGGTAGTTTCGCCAAAGCACAGGTAGTTGCCCAGCGGGTGCAGTTTGTCAAACGCGTCGCCCACGGTGGGGTTGGCGCCGCAGCCGCTGGTGGTGTCGCTCTCGCCGCATTTGGTGGAGACCCACAAATCGGCAATCGGGCACACCTCGCGCTGCTTCTCGCTGGCCCACTGCACATACTCGCGCGCGGCCTTGCTGGCGCGCATGATGGTGTCGTGGTCGCCATGCATTTCAATGCCAAAGCCTGCAACCGGCTTGCCCGTTTTCTTGATGCCGTCCACTACCTTTTGCGTCCAGCCGTCCTCAATGCCAATTACCACCACCGCAGCCACATTGGGGTTGCAGCCGGTGCCGATGAGCGTGAGGAAGTGCAGGTCCAGGTCGGCCCCGAATTGCAGGCGGCCATAAGAGTGGGGGATGGCAATGGCCCCCTTGATGTTGTGCGCCACGGCTTCGGCTGCGGAGTTGGACAAGTCGTCCAGCGGCAGGATGATCACGTGGTTGCGAATGCCCACACGGCCGTTTTCGCGCCGGTAGCCCATGAACGTGGTGTTTTTGTCGATGACTGTCATTTAATGCTCCGAAAATAGTGTGAGTAGTGCTATCTTTTCCAGCAGACACCGTGGAACTGGCTTTGCCAGGCCACTGGTGTCGCCCCCTCGGGGGCGGCGATAGTCGCTTCGGGGGGTTACCATCTTTTTGTCTTGATGTTGTGCACATGGGCGTGCTGGCCGACTTGAATCGGTGCCACCACCTTGCCCATGTCAATGCCGTACTTCCACACGGTATCGCCAGTGGCCATGTCTTTCAGGGCAATCTTGTGGCCTATGGGGATGTCCTGGCGGGCTTGCAAATTGATCATCTTGTCTTCGTCCATGATCCAGCCGGTCAGGGAATCGCCTGTTTTTACACCTTCCACGACGACGACGGCCACGGTGTCTTTGGCGTCGTGCAATACGAAATGAATCATTGAATCTCCGATGTAGAAAATGTCTTGAAAAAGGCCTGAAAAGAATGTCAGAAGGCAGTCTAGCCCGTTGCAACCGCTTGTCAAACATGTCATTTATATGACATAGATGAATCTTCAAACGGGTCCTAGAATGCCGGCATGTCTGTGATCAATTTCTTTGAAGAACCGGAACTTGCCACCGTGCCGGATTCCCCCGGCGTGCCGCTGTACCGCCAGGTCAAGCGCACGCTAATCAAGCTAATTGAAGGCGGCCGCTACGCCCCGGCGGGCTGCCTGCCCAGCGAGTCAGTCATCGCCAGCAGCCTGCACGTCAGCATTGGCACGCTGCGCCGCGCGGTCGATGAGC
>JANYJD010000032.1 GCA_025358555.1 Rhodoferax sp. | reverse complement strand
CCAGCGTCGCCGGCATCGATGCCCTTGGAGTGCTGGATCTCGTCGGCGCGGCGGAAGGTGTTGTTGATGCGCTCGACGACCTTGGGCACCGAGTCCACCGAGTACAGCGACTGGTCAGGGTACATGGAGGCCGAAGAGTTGTTGTCGGCAGCCACTTGCCAGCCCGACAGGTAGATGGCCTTCACGCCGGCCTTGACCTGCTGCATGGCCTGGCCACCCGTGAGTGCGCCGAGGCAATTGACGTAGTCTTCTGTGTGGAGCAGGTTCCACAGCTTCTCGGCGCCACGGCGGGCCAAGGTGTGCTCAATGGGAAACGAGCCGCGCAGGCGCACGATATCTGCCGCGCTGTAGCCGCGCTTGATGCCTTTCCAGCGCGGGTTGTTGGCCCAGTCTTTTTCAAGCGCTTCAATTTGTTGGGCGCGGCTTAGTTGTTCGGTCAGGCTTTGGGGCATGGAAACACTCCTTGGGTTGATTGAAAAGTTGTGGCACTTTGCCCTTGCAAATTCGGTGCCAGTGGATGAATTCTAAGTCTTATATAAGACTTTTAGAAACTCTTATGTCTTATATAAGACACAAATTTTTAGCTTTTAATTCAACAGCTTGCGGATTTTTTCTTGTATTGTGAAATTTTATTTCTCATATTGAGAAAAACTTTTGCAGCGCAACATTTTTAATTTCACAATACGAAATAGGCAGGTGCGCCATGAAAAAGCGCAGCACGACAGACCTATGCTCGGTGTGGCCACGCCCACTTCGGTCCTCTAACGTTAATTCAGCTTGCTGACGTCAAACACGTCAGACCAACGTGCTGCGCGCAAGCCGCCTTTGCTGCCGCGCCACCACTACGCTGTAGATCACGATGCCCAAAGTCACTGCGGCTATCAGACACGTGGCCGCTGCATAAATCGACGGATTCACACCCCGCCGCGCATAGCTGAAAATCACCTGCGGCAGGGTGGTGACGCCTGGACCCGAGAGAAATTCCGAGATCACCACGTCGTCAAACGACAGGGTGAACGTCAGCAACCAGGCCGCAACCAGCGCCTGCGACATGTTGGGCAGCGTCACCAGAAAAAACACCTGCATCGGGCGGCAACCCAGGTCCATCGCCGCTTCTTCGATGGACCGGTCCATCTCGGACAGGCGCGACTGGATCACCACAGTGGCATAGGCCATGCCCAGCAGCGTGTGGCCCAACACGATGGTGACCAGGCCGCGTTCGGGCCAGCCGAGCACGCGCTGCACCGACACCATGAGCAACAGCAGCGACAGGCCAATGATGACCTCTGGCATGACCAGCGGCGCATTGACTAGGCCCGAGAACAGCGCGCGCCCTTTAAAGCGTTCATACCGCACCAGCACGAACGCCGCAAACGCGCCCAGGATGACCGACAAGGTGCCGGTGAGCAGGGCCATCTTCAGCGACAGAAAGAACCCTTCCACCAGACGTGAGTCCGCCAGCAGCGCCTCATACCAGCGCAATGAAAACCCGGTGAATACGCCATCCTGGCGCGTACTGTTGAACGAGAAAATGATAAGGAACAACAGCGGCGCATAGAGAAACAGGAACACCGCAACCAGCCAGAAGCGCCCCACGTTTTTTTCAAGAAACCGGGTCATGGCATTTGAGCCTTTGTGGAGGCAGTGGCGGCAGTGGCGGCAAAGGTGTTGCGCAAGCTGGGGCTCATGACTCTCGCTGCGCAGTGCGCGCAGCGCTGTAGTGGTTGTAGATGCCCAGCGGCAGCAGGATCAGCAACACCATCACGACCGCCAGCGCTGCTGCGCGCGGCCAGTTGTTGCTGCTGAACATCTCATCCCACACCACGCGGCCAATCAGCACGTTCTCGGCTCCGCCCAGCAGCGACGGAATCACAAACTCGCCCACGGCGGGAATGAAAACCAGCATGCAGCCGGAGATGATGCCGGCCTTGCTGAGCGGCACCGTGATGAGCCAGAACGCCTTCCACGGGCTGGCGCCCAGGTCATGAGCAGCTTCCAGCAGGCGCAAGTCCATCTTCACCAGCGTCGCATACAGCGGCAGGATCATGAACGGGCAGTACACATACGTCATGCCCACCAGCATCGACACATTGGTGTACAGCAGTTGCACGGGCTCCTGCGTCAGCCCAATCCACATCAAAAACTGGTTGACCACGCCCTGGTCCGCCAAGATGCCTTTCCACGCATACACGCGCAGCAAAAACGAAGTCCAGAACGGCAGCATCACCATCATCAGCAAAATGGGACGGGTGGCCGGTTTGGCGCGGGCCATGAAGTAGGCGAATGGGTAGCCGATGAGCAGGCACAGCAGCGTCGTCAACGCCGCAAACTTGAGCGACGCGAGGTAGGCCTCCATGTAGATGGTGTCGCCGAATGCGGCTGCAGACCCCTCAGCAGTGGCCGCAGCAGTGTCGCGGAAGATCGAGGCGTAGTTGTCGTACTTCAGGATGAAACGCCAGGCGCCAGACGCAGAATCAACCAGCGGCGCAAACGGGTCAATGCCACCAGCCGTGTCGGTTACGCTGATGCGCAGCAAAATCAGGAACGGCAGCAGGAAAAACGCGATCAGCCAGACAAAAGGCAGCCCGATGACGCAGCGCCGGCCCGGCTTCAAGTCCAAGCGATTACGGGTTGGCGCGGATGAATTTATTGTGGCAGCCATCGCATGTCTTTTAGGGGCAAGGGAGGTAATGTCTGCAGACGCCGCCGCTACTGCGTCAAGGTGACCGGAGCCGTGTCGTCCCACCAGAAGAAAACAGCATCGCCCCAGGTGATGGTGCCTGCATCAACCCCACCCAAGGCACGCCCGCCATCACCGCGCGTGGCATTGGTCGCGGTGATCTTTACCCGCTGCCCGTGGCTCATTTCAACGATGTAAGTGCTGTAGCTGCCAAAGTAGGCGATCTCGCGCACCGTTCCTGAAAAGAGGTTGCGATGAAGCACCGGTTTGGCCTTGGCAACCTGAATCTTCTCGGGCCGCACCGCTACCGCCAGCGGCATGTCCAGCTTGCCGCTGATGCCGTGGCCTACGCTGACCACGCCCTGGTCCGTGGTCACCTCGCAGCGGTCTGCCTCATCCACCGTCAAGCGCCCTTCAAACAGGTTAATGTTGCCAATAAAGTCGGCCACAAAGCGGCAATTTGGAAACTCATAAATCTCTTTGGGCGTGCCCACCTGGAGCACCCGGCCCCGGCTCATGACAGCGATGCGCGACGCCATGGTCATGGCCTCTTCCTGGTCGTGCGTGACCATCACACAGGTCACACCGACTGACTCAATGATGTGCATCAGCTCAAACTGGGTTTGCTGCCGCAGCTTTTTGTCCAGCGCGCCCAGAGGTTCATCCAGCAACAGCAACTGCGGTTTTTTGGCCAGGCTGCGGGCCAAGGCCACGCGCTGCTGCTGCCCGCCTGACAGCTGGTGCGGCTTGCGCTTGGCCAGCTCGCCCAGTTGCACCAGCGTGAGCATCTCGTCCACGCGCGCGTCAATCTGCGCCCGCGGCATTCCTTCGCGCTTCAGGCCAAACGCAATGTTGTCCCACACGCTCAGGTGCGGAAACAGCGCGTACGACTGGAACATCATGTTGATGGGCCGTTCGTAGGGCGGAAATGACGCGATGTCTATGCCGTTCAAGATCACCGCGCCCGATGTCGGCTTCTCAAACCCCGCCAGCATGCGCAGCAAGGTCGACTTGCCACAGCCCGAGCTGCCCAGCAGGGCAAAAATTTCACCCTTGCGGATCGAGAGCGACACCTGATCCACTGCCAACACCGGCTCCACGCCCTGCGCGCCATCGAAGCGCTTGGCGAGTTGCCGGATTTGAAGAAAGCCCTCACCCGCCTGGACCCCATCTTCGAGGCTCACGGGTTCAGTCCCCATTCCGTGCGGCGTGCCCCATCCATACGCATCTATTTGGCTTTCTTGAGCTGGGTGAAGACGGTGCTCATCGATTCCCGCCCGGCGTTGGTAAAGCTGGCAGGGGCCACCATTTTTTTCAGGTTGTCAGCGTCCAGGAAAACAGTTTTGTCATTGGCGATTTCAGGCTTGACACTCGCCACGCTGGCTTTGTTGGCGGTGGGGTAGCTGAGCTCATTGGTCAGTGACGCCGACACTTCGGGCTTGAGGAAATGATTGATGAACGCCAGCGCGTTGTTGGGGTGCTTGGCGTCTTTGGGAATCGCCAGGTTGTCAAAAAATGCCAGCGCGCCGGTTTTGGGCATGAGCACCGCAATCTCGTTGCCGTTTTTGTTTTCCACCGCGCGGGCCTTGGCGATGTTGATGTCGCCAGCCCAGCCCAGTGCCACGCAGGCCTTGCCGCCGGCCAGGTCGTCAATCATGGTGCTGGAGAACAGCCGCACATGCGGGCGCACTTTTGCCAGCATGTCGCCTGCGGCCTTGTGGTCGGCTGGGTCGCTGGAATACGGGTTCTTGCCCAGGAACAGCATGGCCGGTGGAATCACCTCGGTTGGCGAATCCAGAAACGCGATGCCGCAGGATTTGAGTTTGGACGTGTATTCAGGGTTGAAAACCAGTTCCCAAGCGTTGTCGGGCAGCGGTGTTGCGCCCAATGCCTTGCCCACCTGCGCTTTGTTGATGCCCACCGTGGTGTAGCTCCAGGCCCAGGGCACCAGGTACGCGTTGCCAGGGTCCACACCAGCCAGCTTGCCCATGATTTCAGGGTCCAGGTTGGCGTAATTGGGCAGCTTTGATTTGTCCAGCTTCAGCAGCAAGCCGCCGTCAATCTGCGACTTCGCAAACACTGCGCCCGGCACCACCAGGTCATACCCGCTGTTGCCCGCCACCAGCTTCGCCTGCAGGGCTTCGTTGTTCTCAAACGTCTGGTAGTTGACTTTAATGCCGCTCTCTTTTTCGAAATTCGCCACCATGTCTTTGGCGATGTAGTCGGGCCAGTTGTAAATGTTGAGGATTTTTGCCTCAGTGCTGGCTGCCACCGGGCCTGGCGCGCCAGACGAAGATGCAGATGGGGATGCAGGTGCAGCGATAGCGGATGCCGCCTTGGGTGCCGCTGCTTCTTCTTTTTTGCCGCAGGCCACCAGTGCAAGGGTCAAAAGCGGGACAAACCAGAGTTGTTTCCAGTGATACATCTTCATAAAGCGAAACGCTCCAGGGAGGGAAAATTTGAATTGGCTGAAACTTATTGTATGAAAAGTCAAGCTTGCGATGGCCGCCTGATCGCCTGCCTTTTCAACCGGCTTTTCAGCGGTCTTTCATCGGTCTTTCATCGGTCTTTGACCCAGTCCCCGCTGCCAATCACCGGCCGGTTTGTCAGGTAGGCCGGGTTTATTTCGTAGACGATGCAATCAAGTTGCTGCCCACCCACCGTCACCTGAATGTCGCGCTTTAAGTACTCGTCACGCTGCTGCGGGTAAATCATCTCGATCTCGTCGAGCTTGGCTTCCAGCGCTGGCTCAATGGCGTACACCTCGCCGAGGATCTGGCCGTTCCAGCCCTGCGCACCCTCCGCACTGCCTCGGCACGCAGCAGGCTTGCCCAAAATCACGCCCGGATACGCGCCAAAGTGGTACATCACCCCGGCAATGACGGCTTCGCCCACGTACTGCGGTGCAGGCAAAAGGCGGGTGATGTCGTTGTCGTCTCCCCGGCGCAGGGTTCCGTAAACAAATACGTGGCGGGCGGGCGGCGACACTTCAGGCGTTGGGTCAGGCATGATGCGGGGCTTCAAAATTCAAAGACCCAAGTCTAGTGCCGTAGCCAATGCCCTGCCCGCCTGCCTGCCCGTCTGCCTGCTTGACTGACCGCCCCAGCCACCATCCTCTCAATCGTCCCTTCAACTGATTCAACCCGCATGAGCCTCGCCAGCCGCAAAGCCACCGCCTATAGCTGCCTTGCACTCAGCATGGCCCTGGTGGGCTGCTATGTGGCGCTGTCCAAGCCGCTGGTGGCAGCGTTGCCGGTGTTTCTTCTGGCCTGGCTGCGTTTTGGCATCGGCGCGCTGGCCATGGCGCATTGGCTCAAAAAGCCTGCTGATGAGCCGCGCATGACCGGGCAGACGAAACAACTGGTGTTTCTGGAGTCCTTGCTCGGCAACTTTCTGTTTTCCATCTGCATGCTGTACGGCGTGAGCATGACCAGCGCGGTGTCTGCCGGGGTCATCATGGCGGCGATTCCGGCGGTGGTTGCGCTGATGAGCTGGCTCTTCCTGCGGGAGGCCATCAGCCTGCGTGTATGGCTTGGGGTGGCGTGCGCCGCTTTAGGCATCAGCCTGGTAACACTATTAAAACAAGAGCTGCTTGTGCATGCTACACAAGGGCTACAGGCCAATTTGGCACCTAAAAATGTGCTTTTGGGCAATTTTCTGGTGTTTGGGGCCGTGCTGTGCGAGGCGGCTTACGCGGTGATTGGCAAAAAGCTCACGGGTCAGCTCGGGCCAAAACGGATTGCGTCGCTCATCAACCTTTGGGGCTTTGTTTTGATGACGCCATTTGGGGTCTACGTGGCGCTGGATTTCAGCTTCGCCAGCGTTGCGCCGGGCACGTGGCTACTGCTCGTTTTCTATGCATTGGCAGCCAGCGTGTGGACCGTGTGGCTGTGGATGACCGGCCTGCATGGCGTGCCAGCGTCGCAGGCGGGCGTGTTCACGGTGATGCTGCCGATTGCCGCTGCGCTGACTGGCTGGCTGGTGCTGGGAGAGCAGATGAGCCTTTTGCAACTGCTGGCTTTTGGCATTGCGCTGCTGGGCGTGGTGCTGGCCACACTGCCTGAGCGCCGCATCGACGCACACGGCAAATAGCGTGCTGTGACAGGGTGTTGAGCGCTGCACCTGCTGCACTGCTCGAAGCTTTTATAGCGCGCCGGCGGTGCCGGAATCGATTGCCAGAGGGGAAAGCGGCAAAAATCACGACGGAAAAAACAACACGCCAGAGTGAAAATAATGCTTTTTCGCTATGAAACATGCATTTTCTCCAGTAGCATCCGCAGTGCCAGTGAAGAAGCAGTTTTTCGCTGGTGATTAATCAACTTCTAGAAGGACAATTCAATCATGGCAACTGCAAAAAAAGCTCCCGCGAAAAAAGCTGCACCTGCAAAGAAAGCAGCACCCGCGAAAAAAGCACCCGCGAAAGCGGCAGTGAAAGCACCGGCCAAAAAGGCAGCGCCTGCTAAAAAAGCAGCGCCCGCCAAGACCGCCGCTCCGGCCAAAAAGGCTGCTGCAAAGAAGGCTCCCGCTGCAAAGCGGACCGTCAATGCCGCATTCATGAAGGCCTTGACACCCAGCGCCGCTTTGGCCGCGATTGTGGGCGCAACCCCACTGCCGCGCACCGAAGTGGTCAGCAAGCTGTGGGTGTACATCAAGAAAAACAAGCTGCAGGACGCAGTCAACAAACGCATGATCAACGCTGACGCCAAGCTGAAGGAAATCTTCGGCAAGATGCAAGTGTCCATGTTCGAGATGGCTGGTCTCATTGGCAAGCACCTGAAGTAAACAGCTTTTTGCTGTTAACCTGAAAGGCCGCAGCAATGTGGCCTTTTTTTTGCGACTTTTTTCAGCCTACGTCCCAATCCAATACTGTTTTATCCTTGTGACTGAAACACCTGCCGGTAGCCCATGCTGCGCTTCATCCTGACCCGCCTGAGCCTGCTCATCCCCACGTTTCTGGGCATGACACTGGTCGCTTTTTTGCTGATCCGGCTGGTGCCGGGCGACCCGATTGAGACCATGGCCGGCGAGCGCGGCATCGATGCGGTGCGCCATGCCGCGCTGCTCAAGGAATATGGCCTGGACCGGCCCGTGATGGTGCAATACGGCATCTACATTGGCCGTGTGCTGCACGGCGATCTGGGCAAGTCCATCATCACGCACGAGCCGGTGCTGCGGGAGTTTGCGGCGCTGTTTCCGGCCACGCTGGAGTTGGGTTTTTGCGCCATTGTGTTCGCGCTGCTGCTGGGCATTCCGGCGGGCATCATTGCGGCCGTGCGGCGCAACTCGGTGCTGGACCATGGCGTGATGGGCGTGTCGCTTACCGGCTACTCCATGCCGATTTTCTGGTGGGGCCTGCTGTTGATCCTGCTTTTCTCGGTGCAGTTGGGGTGGACGCCGGTGTCGGGCCGGCTGGACGTCAAATACTTCATCGAGCCCACCACGGGCTTTCTGCTGGTTGATTCGTGGCTGTCGGGCGAGAAAGGCGCTTTCCGCTCTGCCGTATCCCATCTCATTCTGCCGGCCATCGTGCTGGGCACCAACCCGCTGGCGGTCATTGCCCGCATGACGCGCTCTGCCATGCTGGAGGTGCTGGGTGAAGACTACATCCGTACAGCGCGCGCCAAGGGGCTGTCCACCCTGCGCGTAGTGGGCCTGCATGCGCTGCGCAACGCGTTGATTCCCGTGGTCACGGTGATTGGCCTGCAAATTGGCGTGCTGTTCACCGGAGCCATCTTGACCGAAACGATTTTCTCGTGGCCGGGCGTGGGCAAATGGCTGGTGGAAGCCATTGGCCGGCGTGACTACCCGGTGCTGCAGGGCGGCATTTTGCTGATTGGCACCATGGTGATGGCCGTCAACTTGCTGGTGGACATCACCTACGGCATCATCAATCCGCGAATCCGGCATCAAAGGTAGCCAGCCCAGATGAGCACGATCTTTCCGCCCACTGTGCAGCCCGACGGATCAGCGCACGCCAGCCAGGCCGCGCCACCGCACCCGCTGCGCGAATTCTGGGGTTATTTCTCTGCCAACAAAGGTGCCTTGGCGGGCCTGGTGATCGTCACGCTGGTACTGCTAGTGGCGCTGTTTGCGCCGTGGATAGCACCGTATGAGCCGCACTTGACCGACAGCCGCGTATTTTTAAAGCCGCCGTTCTGGCAGACGGGCGGCAGCATGGCGCATCTGCTGGGCACCGATGCGATTGGGCGCGACATCCTGTCACGCCTTATTTACGGCGCGCGGCTGTCGCTGGTGATTGGCCTGGCTGTAGTGGCCATCTCGGTCGTGGTGGGCACCATTCTGGGTTTGACGGCGGGCTACTTCAAGGGCGTCTACGAAATCGCCATCATGCGGCTGATGGACATCATCCTCACGCTTCCCAGCCTGCTGCTGGCCATTGTGATTGTGGCCATTTTGGGGCCGGGGCTGATGAACGCGATGCTGGCCGTGGCCATCGTGGTGCTGCCGCATTACGTGCGCATCACGCGCGCGGCGGTCATCTCGGAAACGTCGCGCGACTATGTGACGGCCGCGCGCATGAATGGCGCAGGCCACCTGCGACTGATGTTCAGCGAAGTGCTGCCCAACTGCGCTGCGCCGCTGATCGTGCAGGCCTCGCTTGGCGTTTCCACGGCCATTCTGGATGCTGCAGCCCTGGGCTTTCTCGGCCTGGGCGCACAACCCCCGTCGCCGGAATGGGGCACCATGCTGGCCGATGCGCGCGAGTTTGTGTTGCGGGCCTGGTGGGTGGTGACCTTGCCGGGGCTGATGATTTTGATCACCGTGCTGGCGTTCAACCTGCTGGGGGACGGGCTGCGCGATGCGCTGGACCCCAAACTCAAGCGATAAAAACCCACCATGGCATTGCTCGAAATCAAAAACCTCAGCGTGGATTTTCCGTCGCAAACCAGCGTGATGCACGCGGTGGACGGCGTCAGCCTCACCGTGGAGGCCGGGGACGTGCTGGGCATTGTGGGGGAGTCCGGCTCAGGCAAAAGCGTCACCATGATGGCTCTCATGGGCCTGGTGGCCTACCCAGGGCGTGTAACTGCGGACACGCTGCGCTTTGACGGCCATGACTTGATGAAGCTCTCAAACAGCGACCGCGCACGGCTTATCGGCAAAGACATTGCCATGATCTTTCAGGACCCTACTACCAGCCTGAACCCTTGCTTCACCATCGGCTTTCAACTCGCGGAGACATTGCAGCTGCATCTGGAGCTGAGTCGCAAGGCAGCCCGCACCCGCGCCATCGAGCTGCTGGAACAGGTGGGCATTCCGGTCCCCGAGAGCCGCCTGAAAGCATTTCCGCACCAGTTGTCTGGCGGCATGAACCAGCGTGTGATGATTGCCATGGCGATTGCCTGCAACCCCAAGTTGCTGATTGCCGACGAACCCACCACGGCGCTGGACGTCACGATCCAGGCGCAGATTCTGGACCTGCTGCGCAGCCTGCAAAAAGAGCGTGGCATGGCGCTGGTGCTGATCACCCACAACATGGGCGTGGTGGCCGACATGGCGCAGCGCGTGGCCGTTATGTACGCGGGCCAGATCATGGAAGAGCGCAGCGCGCGGGCATTGTTCGCCTCCCCTTGGCACCCCTACACCGATGCACTGATGGCCGCTTTGCCCGAGCGCAGTGATGGCCAGTCGCGCCTCGCCACCATTCCCGGCATGGTGCCCGGCTTGTATGACCGGCCGGCCGGATGCCTGTTTTCGCCGCGCTGCAACTACGCCGATGCACACTGCCTGGCGCAGCGGCCTGCGTTGGCTACGCAGACTGGGGGCTCAGTCCGATGTCACTATCCGTTGCACGACGCTTCAAAGGGTGGTTTGAATCAGCCAGCCATCTTGACAACGGAAGTTGCCGTTTAATGAACGCGCTCGCCACGTCCCCTGCCGGTTCATCCGCAGAAGTGCTTGAAAAGTCGCTTGCGGGAGTGCCAGCAGGCGTTCCCGTCGCACAAGCCAAAGACCTCAAACAGGTCTACAACATCAGCCGTGGCTTTCTGCGCGCTCCAGACCACCTGCAAGCCGTGGGCGGTGTGTCGTTCACACTGCACAGCGGCAAAACGCTCGCCGTGGTGGGTGAATCGGGCTGTGGCAAGTCCACCCTGGCGCGCATGGTGTCGCTGATCGAGGTGCCCACGGCGGGCACGCTGTTTCTCAATGGGCAAGACGCCAGCCAGCCAACGCCCCCAGAGCGCCAAGCGCTGCGCCGTTCGGTCCAGCTGGTGTTTCAAAATCCGTATGGCTCGCTCAACCCCCGCAAGCGCATTGGCGAAATTTTGCAGGCGCCGCTTGAGATCAACACCACGCTGCCAGCGCCTGAGCGCGAAGCCCAGGCCCGCGCCATGCTGGCGCTGGTGGGCCTGCGCCCGGAGCACTACGACCGCTATCCGCATATGTTCTCGGGCGGGCAGCGCCAGCGCATTGCCATCGCCCGTGCGCTGATGCTCAAGCCCGCGCTGGTCGTGGCGGACGAACCCGTGTCGGCGCTTGATGTTTCCATCCAGGCGCAAGTGCTCAACTTGCTGGCAGACCTGCAACAGCAGTTCGGCCTCGCCTACCTGTTCATCTCGCACGACTTAGGCGTGGTGCGACACATTGCGCACGATGTGCTGGTGATGTACTTGGGCCATGCCGTGGAACAGGGCGAGAAAAAAAGCATCTTCTCCAAGCCATTGCACCCGTACACGCAGGCGTTGCTGGCGTCCACCCCGGGGCTGGTAGGCAGCACCTCAGCCCTGCCCCAGCAACAGCGGATTGTGCTGAAAGGCGAACTGCCCTCCCCGTTACATCCGCCCAGCGGCTGTGTTTTTTCCACCCGCTGCCAGTACGTGACCGAACGCTGCCGGGTGGAGCGCCCTTTGCCCCGCGCTCTGGCCGGCAGGCAGGTGGCCTGTCACGAAGCCGAGCGGTTTATCCACCCCTGACCCGAATTCGTGCCATCATCCCGTTTTTGGATTTTCATTTTTCTGTCACTGAAGGAGTTCTGAAGATGGCCCCGTTCAATCCCCCTGCTAAAAAATCCCGCCTTAGCAAAACCGCGCTGCTATGTGCGGTGGCTCTGCCAGCCCTGCTAGCGCTCACGCCCGTCGCGGCCAAAACCCTGGTCTACTGTTCAGAGGGAAGCCCCGAGAATTTCTACCCAGGCATCAACACCACCGGCACGTCGTTTGACGCCAACTCACAAATTTACAGCCGCCTGGTCGACTTTGAGCGCGGCGGCACCGCCGTGGTGCCGGGCCTGGCAGAGCGTTGGACGGTGTCGCCAGACGGCAAGGAATACACCTTCTTCCTGCGCAAGGGCGTGAAGTGGCACAGCAACAAGAACTTTAAACCCACGCGCGACATGAACGCCGACGACATCATTTTTGCCATCGAGCGCCAGTGGAAAGAAAGTAATCCGTACTTCAAGGTCACCAGCGCCAACCACTCGTATTTTGGCGACATGGGCATGGACAAGCTGATCAAGTCGGTCGACAAGCTCGACGACATGACGCTCAAGATCACGTTGAACAAGCCCGATGCGCCGTTCCTCTCTGGCTGGGCAATGGAATACGCCGGGGTGCAATCCAAAGAATACGCCGATGCCATGCTGAAGGCCGGCACGCCTGAAAAAATTGACCAGGAACCCATTGGCAGCGGGCCTTTTTACTTGGTGCAATACCAGAAAGACGCCATCATCCGCTACAAGGCCTTCCCCGAATACTACGCAGGCAAGGCCAAAATTGACGACCTGGTGTTTGCCATCACGCCCGATGCGTCGGTGCGCTGGGCCAAGCTGCAAAAGGGTGAATGCCATGTCATGCCCTACCCCAACCCGGCGGACCTGGACGCCATCCGCAAAGACGCCAAAGTCACTCTGCTGGAGCAGCCCGGCCTGAATATCGGCTATCTGGCCTACAACACCACCAAGAAACCGTTTGACGACGTGCGCGTGCGCAAAGCCATCAATATGGCCATCAACAAGCAGGCCATCATCGACGCGGTTTACCTCTCCAGCGGTGTGGCTGCCAAAAACCCTATTCCGCCCACGCAATGGTCCTATAACAACGCCATCAAGGACGACCCATTTGACCCCGTAGCGGCGCAGAAAATGCTGACTGCAGCCGGGTTTCCCAACGGCTTCTCGACCGACCTGTGGGCCATGCCGGTGCAGCGCCCCTACAACCCCAACGCCAAACGCATCGCCGAGTTGATGCAGGCGGATTTGGCCAAAATCGGCGTCAAGGCCGAGATCAAGAGCTTTGAGTGGGGCGAGTACCGCAAGCGCATGCAGGCCGGTGAACACCAGATGGGCATGCTGGGCTGGACCGGAGACAACGGCGACCCAGACAACTTCCTGCACACCCTGCTGGGCTGCGACGCTGCCAAGTCCAACGGCAGCAACGTGGCCAAGTTCTGCTTCCAGCCGTTTGAAGACCTGGTGCTGAAGGCAAAAACCATCAGCAACCCGGCCGAGCGCAGCAAGCTGTATGAGCAGGCGCAGGTCATCTTCAAGGAGCAGGCACCGTGGTTCACCATCGCCCACGCGGTGCAGCTCAAACCCATCCGCAAGGAAGTGATTGACTTCAGGCTCAGCCCGTTTGGGCGCCACAGCTTCTATGGGGTTGACATCAAGGAGTAAGCGGTCCCAGACGTTTCAGACGAAAAAAAGCCCCGTCATTGGGGCTTTTTCCATGTGGGTTCGTTAATCGTCGCGGCCCCGGTGTTTTTCTTTTTTGCCATGTTTGTTGCCGTAATATTCAGAGCCATCGCGGCCCTCACCACGCCATTGCGGATGCGCTTGCTGGTAGCGCTCCCGCACCCACTGTTCCTGCACGAAATACACCGGTTGGCCGCAGGCGTTGTAACGGGCGCAGTGCTTGCCCCAGTGCTTTTGATGGCCCGGCGGAACGTACAGGTAAATCGGCTGGCGCTGCACGATCACGGGTGCCGGCGCAATGATCACCGGCTGTGGATACACCAGCACCGGTGGCGGGTAGTTGCCGATATCGATGCGCCCATAGACGCCAGGCTGGTTGATGCCGATGGACACCCCCACGCTGGTTTGGGCAAACAGGGAACCTGACACACAGGCGAAGGTAACAAGGGCGACAGCAGCAATTTTCTTCATCATGAACTTTCAAAGTATGCTCACCCATAACGCTCCAGCGCTGTGGTCTGCCGACCGTGAAAGCGTAAGGGGATGTATGCAAATTGCCGAGGAGACCCAATATGGCTGCAGTCAATCAGGTGGTGGATTTAAGCGTGGACGGCGGCGTGGCCGTGGTAACTGTCAACTCGCCGCCCGTCAATGCACTGTCTGTGGCAGTGCGGGATGGCCTGGCAGCAGCATTCAAACAGGTTCTGGGGAACACCGACATCCAGGCCATCGTATTGATTTGCGAGGGCCGCACCTTCATCGCCGGGGCCGACATTGCAGGCTTTGGCAAGCCGCCGCAGGGGGCGAACCTGCTTGAGGTGTTGAGAAATATCGAAGGCGCGTCGCAGCACGTGGTGGCCGCAATCCATGGCACCGCATTGGGCGGTGGTTTTGAAGTGGCGCTGGCCTGCCATTACCGGGTTGCCGTGCCATCAGCCAAATGTGGCCTGCCGGAAGTCAAACTCGGTTTACTGCCAGGCGCGGGTGGCACGCAACGCCTGCCGCGCATTGTCGGCGTAGCGCGTGCGCTTGAGATGATGACCTCGGGCGAACACGTGGGGGCCAAGGCCTGCTTTGAGATGGGCCTGGTGGATGCGCTGGTGGAAGAAGACAAGCTGCGCGAAGGCGCCATTGCCTTCGCGCGGTCCCTGATTGCGGACAAACGACCATTGAAAAAAGTTCGTGATCTGGACGACAAGCTCGTCGCGGCCAGAAACGATCCCCAGGTATTTGCAGATTTCCGCAAAGCCAACGCCAGGAAGTTTCGCGGTTTTGACGCACCCGATTTCAACATCCGCTGCGTCGAGGCCGCCGTCAACCTGCCGTTTGACGAAGGCATGGCGTTTGAGCGCAAGCTTTTCATGGAACTCATGGCAGGCGTGCAGTCTGCCGCCCAGCGCTACGCATTTTTTGCCGGGCGCGCGGTCTGGAAAATCCCGGATGTGCCTGCGGACACAGCCACCCTGCCCTTTGCCCAGGTTGGCATCATTGGCGCGGGCACCATGGGCGGCGGCATTGCCATGAATTTTTTGAACGTGGGCGTTCCGGTCACTCTGGTCGAGACGCGGCAAGACGCGCTGGATCGCGGCATTGCCACCATCCGCAAAAACTACGAGAACACCGCCAAGCGTGGGCGACTGACTCTGGCCGATGTGGAAAAACGCATGTCGATGCTGACGGGCACTTTGTCTCTGGAGGCCTTGGCCAACGCCGATGTGGTGATTGAGGCTGTGTTTGAGGACATGGCCGTCAAGAAGGCGTTGTTCGCCAAGCTGGATGCAATCGCCAAGCCCGGCGCAATCCTGGCCACCAACACCTCGCGGCTGGACGTGAACGAGATTGCTTGTGCCACACAACGGCCTGAATCAGTGATTGGCCTTCACTTCTTCTCGCCCGCCAACGTGATGCGCCTGCTGGAAGTGGTGCGTGGCGACAAGACTTCAAACGCCGTGATTGCCACGTCCATGCAGATGGCCAAGAAAATCGGCAAAGTGGCCGCGCTGGTAGGCGTGTGCCCCGGCTTTGTGGGCAACCGCATGCTGGCCCAACGCCAGCGCGAGGCGCAGGCATTGATGCTGGAAGGCGCCAGCCCGCAGGACATTGACCGCGTGCTGTATGACTTTGGCTTCCCCATGGGGCCGTTTGCCATGTCTGACCTGGCGGGGCTTGACCTGGGTTGGACGCGTGAAACGTCCTCCGGCCAAACCATGCGCGAGAAGCTCTGTGAGCTGGACCGGCGTGGTCAGAAAACCAATGCGGGGTACTACGATTACGACGCTGACCGCACAGCCACACCCTCGGCAATCGTTGACCATCTGATTCTTGAACTCGCCGCCGCAAAAGGCATAACGCGTCGCGCAATCCCGGACGAGGAAATTCTGGAACGCTGCATTTATCCCATGATCAATGAGGGCGCGAAAATTCTTGAGGAAGGCAAAGCCATCCGCGCCTCGGACATCGATATTGTGTGGATCAACGGCTACGGCTGGCCTATCTACCGGGGTGGCCCCATGTTTTATGGCGACACGGTGGGGTTGTCCAAGGTGCTGGACAAGATGCGCGAGTTTGAGGCGAAATGGGGTGCAGATTTCAGGCCCGCCAAATTGCTGGAGAAACTCGCGGCTGAAGGCAGGCGGTTCCAGCGTTTGAGCTGAGTCAATCCCGAATCCATACGCCACCGGCAACTCAACTTAAAACTCAATCAAACCACAACCCAACAGGAGATAGCAATGCGTCAGGCAGTCATCGTTTCTTACGCCCGCACCGGGCTGGCCAAGGCCGCACGCGGCGGTTTTAACAACACCTCGCACATGGCGATATTGGGCCATGCCATTGAGCACGCCGTAGCGCGCTCAAAGATTGATCCCAAAGAAGTGGAAGACGTTGTGGCCGGCTGCGTTGCCGCCCACGGCAACGTGGCACGCGCTGCTGCACTGCTGGCGGGCTTGCCCGTCACCACGTCAGGCGTCAGCCTGCACCGGGCCTGCTCATCCGGGCTGAATGCCATCGCCAACGCCGCACACCACATTGTTGAAGAAGGCGCGAGCATTGTGGTGGGTTGCGGTGTGGACTCCATCACCAACCAGGGCGGCGGTGGCGGCGGGCGGGACCCGCGCCTGGTCGACATGTACCCCGATTTCTGGATGCCGATGATCGACACCGCCGACATCGTGGCCGAGCGCTACAACATCAGCCGCCAATACCAGGACGAATATTCGCTGCAATCCCAGCAGCGCATGGCCGCCGCGCAGCAGGCCGGCAAGTTCAAGGACGAAATCATCGCGGTGAAAACGCAGATGAAAGTGGTGGACAAAATCACCAAGGCCGAATCGTTCGTCAACGTCACGGTTGACCGCGATGAATGCAACCGGCCAGATACCACCCTGGAGGGCCTGGCCAAGCTGGAGCCGGTCAAGGGCCCCGGCAAATTTGTCACCGCCGGCAATGCCAGTCAACTGTCCGACGGTGCAGCAGCACTGGTGCTGATGGAAGCCAAAGAGGCCGAGCGGCGCGGCCTGGAGCCGCTGGGCGCGTTCAAAGGCTGGGCGGTGGCAGGCTGCCAGCCGGATGAGATGGGCATTGGCCCGGTGTTTGCCATCCCCCGCCTGTTGCAGCGCCATGGACTGACGATCGACGACATTGACCTGTGGGAACTCAATGAAGCATTTGCCAGCCAGTGCCTCTACAGCCGCGACAAACTCGGGATTGATCCTGCCAAATACAACGTCAATGGCGGCTCCATTGCCATCGGCCACCCTTTTGGCATGACCGGCGCCCGCCTGGCCGGCCACATTTTGCTGGAGGGCCGCAGGCGCAAGGCAAAGCACGCAGTGGTATCCATGTGCGTGGGCGGCGGCATGGGCGCAGCCGGCCTGTTTGAAGTTTTTTCCTGAAACGGGCGTTAAATCTGGAGTTGAAGACATGGACATGAACTATTCGCCGGCAGAGCTGGCCTTTCGCGACGAAGTGCGTACCTGGCTGGCAGGCAATCTGCCCGCTGACTTGCGTACCAAAGTCACCCAGTACCGCGATCTGTCACGCGACGATTTCATCCGCTGGCACAAGACTCTGGCGGCCAATGGGTGGTCGGTCCCCCATTGGCCGGTCGAGTGGGGCGGCACGGGTTGGGACAATACCCAGCGCTATATTTTTGATGAGGAGTTCGGCCTGGCTGGCGCCCCCGGCATTCCGCCTTTCGGCCCGTTGATGTGCGCGGCCGTGCTGCTGAAATTCGGCACGGCCGAACAGAAGCAACGCTTCTTGCCGCGCATCCGCGAAGGCGATGATTTTTGGGTGCAGGGCTACTCAGAGCCGGGTTCCGGGTCTGACCTTGCGTCGCTCAAAACCAAGGCGCAGCGCCAGGGCGACCACTACTTGGTGAACGGCCAAAAAATCTGGACGACGCTTGGGCACTATGGCGACTGGATTTTTTGCCTGGTGCGCACCGATTCCACGTCAGAGAAGCGGCAGGAAGGCATCAGCTTTCTGCTGATCGACATGAAAACCCCCGGCATCACCGTGCGCCCGCTGATCCTGATGGACGGTGGGCACGAGGTGAATGAGGTCTTTTTCGAAAACGTCAAGGTGCCGGTGGAAAACCTGGTGTTTGAAGAGAACAAGGGCTGGACGGTTGCCAAGTACCTGCTGGGCCACGAGCGCATGGGCAGCGCACGCACGGGCGGGCTGCGCCGTGAGATGGCCGCCTTGCAGGCGCTGGCAGCGCGTGAATCGGTGGACGGCCACTCGCTGATGCAGGACACCCGGTTTCGCGACCGCATCTCGCGCGCTGAAATCGATCTGGACGCGCTGGAACTTACCGCCCGGCGTTTTCTGGACAAGATGCGAATCACCGGCCAGCCACCCGGGGCCGACGTGTCGATGCTCAAGATCAAGGGCACCGAGGTGCAGCAGCGCATCACCGAGCTGATGATGCAGGCCGTCGGCCCCAATGCCCAGCCGTTTGCAGCGCTTGAAGGTGGCGCGGTGGATGCGTACAACGCCCGCCTGTCGCCACGCTATTACAACTACCGCAAAGCCAGCATTTACGCGGGCTCCAATGAGATTCAGCGCAATATCATCGCCAAGATGACGTTGGGCTTGTAACCGCGTGCCGATCAGGAAAAGATATGGATTTTGAACTTAACGAAGAACAGCAACTGCTGGCGGATTCGGTACGCAAGTACCTGGCGAGCAGCTACGATTTTGAGGCGCGCAGGAAGGTCATCGCAGCTCCTGCAGGGTACAGCCAGCCAGCCTGGACGATGCTGTCAGAAATGGGCCTGACGGCTATTGCGTTTGCCACCAGCGCAGGCGGTTTTGGCGGTGGCGCGGTGGACATGATGGCCGCAATGGAAGCCTTTGGCGAAGCGCTGGTGGTGGAGCCGTTGCTGGACCATATCGCGCTGGCCTCGCGCCTGGTTGCCCGCGTGGGAACGCCGGCGCAGCAGGCCAAAATGTTGCCCGGCCTGATCGATGGCAGCCGCAAGGCCACCTTCGCCTATCTCGAACGCGGTCGCCGCTACGCACTGGACGCATCAACCACAGCGGCGGTCAAGACTTCCTCTGGCTGGACTTTGAACGGCGAAAAAATTGTGGTGATCGGAGCCCCGTTGGCGGATGTTTTTGTCGTGTCCGGCAAAACTGCGGGCGGCACGGGCTTGTTTCTGATGGACAGCAAAACGCCAGGCGTGCGCGTGAACGCCTACCGCACGGTAGACGGCCAGCGCGCAGCTGACTTGACTTTCTCCAATGTGACGTTGGATGGTGACTCGAAGCTGGGTGCAGACGCGATGCTGGGCACGAGCACAGCCAACGATGGCAACTCGCTGGCCGCCATCGAAGAAGCCATCGACTTCGCCACTGCCCTGCTCTGCTCTGAAGCCGTGGGCGCCATGAAATACGCGTGCGACGCCACGCTGGAATACCTCAAAACCCGCAAGCAGTTTGGTGCACCGATTGGCGCGTTCCAGGCCTTGCAGCACCGCATGGTGGACATGTTCATGGCCGCAGAGCAAAGCCGCTCGATGGCCATGATGGTGGCCTGCAAGGTCGATGCAGCGGCCAACTCCCAGAATGCAGCCACCGTCAATGCCCGCAGAAAAGCCGTTTCGTCAGCCAAGGTTTTTATAGCCGACGCGGCCCGCCTAGTCAGCCAGGAATCTGTGCAACTGCACGGCGGCATGGGCATGACCGAGGAGCTGAAGATCTCCCACACCTTTCGACGCTTGACCGTTCTGGCGCAGCGCTTTGGCGATGCCGACCATCACCTGGCGCGGTATGCGGCGTGCAGCTGACGTTTTTTTTAAGCAGCTCTTGTTCCGATACACCGCCCGATACACTCCCTGACTTCTAATCGTCCCAGCGAAGCAACTTCTCGATGACAACCTACGACCTCTACGCCATCGGCAACGCCCTGGTGGACTCTGAATACGAAGTAACCGATGCGCAACTCCAGGCCATGAAGGTTGAGAAGCGCCACATGACCTTGATTGACGCGGCCCGTCGCGCGGAATTGCTCGCGCACGTCAAAGGAGTGCATTCACGCAAGAGCGGCGGCGGCTCGGCGGGCAATACTGTGGTGGCGCTGGCCCAGTTGGGCGGCCGGGGGTTCTACTCATGTTGCGTCTCCAACGACGAGCTGGGGGCGTTTTACGCTGATGACCTGCGGGGCAATGGCGTGGACAGCAATTTGACGGCTGCAAGCCTGCCGCAAGCCAGCAGCGCGAGCCCTACCGGCCAATGCATGGTTATGGTCACCCCCGACGCCGAGCGCAGCATGAGCACCTACCTGGGTGCCACAGCCGATCTGGATGCCACCGCGCTGAACGCCAAAGCCATCGCTGCGGCCAAGATTTATTACATGGAAGGCTACCTGGCGGCGCAAGCCAATGGGCTGGCCGCTGCGCTTCAGGGCCGGGAAATCGCCAAGGCAGCGGGCGTCAAACTCGCCACCACGTTGAGCGACATGAGCATGATCAACTTTTGCCGCCCCGGCCTGGAGGCCATGGTCGGCACTGGATTGGACTATCTTTTTGCCAACGAAGAAGAAGCCCAAACCTGGTGCGGTACGCAAGACTTGGAAGTTATCTGCCAGCAGTTGAGCGCCCGCGCCCGCGTTGTCTGCCTCACCCGCAGCGCCAAGGGCTGCCTGGTGCTGGAAGGCGGGCAGCAAACAGCAGTGCCGGCCGCCAACGTAAAAGCGATAGACACCAATGGCGCAGGAGACATGTTTGCCGGTGCCTTTTTATACGCGGCCACGCAGGGCCACAGCCATGCGCAGGCGGCGTGGCTGGCCAACCAGGCCGCCGGGCAGGTAGTCAGCCAGTATGGAAACCGGCTGACGCTGGAGGCGATGGCGCGCATCAAGACTGAGTTT
>JANYJD010000185.1 GCA_025358555.1 Rhodoferax sp. | reverse complement strand
GGCGCACACGCCGCACCGCCTGCCCGCACACAAGCCGCGCTACCTGATGGGCGTCGGCACGCCCGAGGATTTGGTGGAAGGCGTGGCGCAGGGCGTGGACATGTTCGACTGCGTCATGCCCACCCGCAACGCCCGCAACGGCACGCTGTTTACGCGCTATGGCGATTTGAAAATCCGCAACGCGCGGCACAAAGCAGACGCGCAGCCGCTGGATGTGACTTGTAGCTGCTATGCGTGTGCGGGGAGCCCGGCGCGCGAGTCAAGCCTATCTGGCAATTCATCTGGCAATGCGTCTGACAAAGCGTCTAAAACGCAAACCGCCAGCGCAGGTGCTGCGTGGGCGCAAGGCGGTCGCGGCGGCTTCAGCCGCGCCTACCTGCATCACCTGGACCGCTGCGGCGAAATGCTCGGCCCGATGCTGGCGAGCGTGCACAACCTGCACTACTACCTGAACCTGATGCGTGAAGTGCGCGACGCGCTGGACGCTGGCAGCTTTGGCGCGTTCCGGCGGCAGTTCAAGGCCGACCGGGCGCGTGGGGTCTAGCGGCGAATAGAAAACTTCAGGAATTCGGCTCAAGCAAGCCCGCTGAAGCCTCCCAGTCTGGCCCTCAAACCACCGGCGCCAGCACCGGTTTGGCCGCCACCGGCACGCCCAAAATGCCATCCAGTGCGCGCGCCAGGTGCGCCACGGTGCGCTCGGGGTTGTGCAGCTTGTCCAGGCCAAACAGGCCGACGCGGAAGGTGCGGAAATCCGCTGGCTCGTCACATTGCAACGGCACGCCGGCGGCCGTTTGCAGCCCTTGCGCCAGAAACTTGGCGCTGGAGTGCATGCCCGCATCGTCGGTGTAGCTCACCACCACGCCAGGGGCCTTGAAACCGGTGGCCGCCACGCTCTTCAGGCCACGGGCCTCAAACAGCGCACGCACCTGGTCGCCCAGCGCCTGCTGCTCCTGGTGCAGCCGCGCAAAACCGTACGCGCGCGACTCCAGCATGGTGTCACGCAGCCGTGTGAGTGCGTCGGTCGGCAAGGTGGTGTGGTACATGTGCGAGCCACCTTCATACGCCTCCATCACCTGCAGCCACTTGCGCAGATCGGCTGCAAAGCTGGTGCTGGTGGTGCTGTTGATGCGCTCGCGGGCCAGCGGGCTCAGCATCACCAGCGCACAGCACGGCGAGCTGCTCCAGCCCTTTTGCGGCGCGGTGATGATGACGTCCACCGCGCAGGCCCGCATGTCCACCCAGATCGCACCCGACGCCACGCAGTCCAGCACAAACAGGCCGCCCACCTGGTGCACAGCGTCGCCGACGGCGCGCAAATAATCCGGCGGCAAAATCAGGCCTGCGGCGGTTTCCACGTGCGGGGCAAACACCACATCGGGCTTTTGTGTGAGGATGGTGTTGACCACCTCGTCAATTGGCACGGGTGCCCAGGCGGCCTGGTGCGAGTCGCTCTGGCGGCGCGCCTTGAGCACGATGGACTCGCTGGGTATGCTGCCCATGTCGAAAATCTGCGTCCAGCGGTAGCTGAACCAGCCGTTGCGGATGACCAGGCATTTCTTGCCTGTGCCAAACTGCCGTGCCACGGCTTCCATGCCAAAGCTGCCGCTGCCCGGCACCGCGATGGCGGATTTGGCGTGATAGACCTCTTTGAGCGTGGCCGAGATGTCGCGCATCACGCCCTGGAAGCTCTGCGACATGTGGTTCAGCGCGCGGTCGGTGTAAACCACCGAATATTCAAGCAGACCTTCAGGGTCCACGTTGGGCAGTAATCCGGGCATGTGAGTCTCCAGTGCTGAAAGAAGAAGAAAACGGGACGAACAGCTTAGCACGCTGGCCGCGCGTGCGCAGGCAGCTGTACTGCCTGCAGTGGCATTGCTGGGTCAATTATCTGGTTGTTACATAATTAATAGCTAACTATACAAGCAGGACTAGGGCTACAAGCCTTTTTTATCCCCAATCACCTTCGCAACCGGGTTATGGCGCAATCTGGCCGCATCGGGCATGCCTGAGCCCAGCAGCGGCGCCAGGTAGCGCCTGAAAGCGTCGGTCACGTCGGTACCGCTGTCGCTGATGAACTCGTCTTCCATCACGCGGGTTTTGCCGGCTACGGCGTCCAGCGGCAGCAGCGCGTAGTCCACCGCATAGTTGCCGGTGCGCTGGATCGCCACCGAGCCATCTCGCTTGGCACTGAAGGCAAACTGCACGGCTTTCTCGCCCACCTCGCGCGCTTCGCGTTGGTCCACATCCGACACGCAGCCGTGAAACGAGCGCTGCAGGTAGCCAAAGGTGTCACCCCGCACGCGCTTGATGTTGAGTTTGGCCTTGATCTCGTCGCACAGCAAATCCGCCAATGCGCCATTGCCCGAGAGCTGCACGTTGCCATGCGCATCGCGCTCTACATCTTTGGCCAACAGGTTGACGATGGCGGTGCCAGCGGCGTCATGAATGCCTTCGGACACCGCAATCACGCAGCGGCCATGGCGCGCATAAACCGCTTTCACATCGGCCAGAAATGCCTCCAGTACAAAGATGCGCTCGGGCAGGTAAATCAGGTGCGGGCCGTCGTCGGGAAACTTCTTGCCCATGGCGGCGGCGGCTGTCAAAAATCCGGCGTGGCGGCCCATCACCACGCCCACATACACGCCGGGCAGGGCCGCGTTGTCCAGGTTGGCCCCGGCAAACGCCTGCGCCACAAAGCGCGCGGCCGAGGGGAAGCCGGGCGTGTGGTCATTGCCCACCAGATCGTTGTCAATCGTCTTTGGAATGTGCACGCAGCGCAGCGGGTAGCCGGCTTTGTGCGCCTCTTCGCTCACGATGCGCACCGTGTCTGAGGAGTCGTTGCCGCCGATGTAGAAGAAGTACTCAATCTCATGCGCCTGCAGCACCTTGAAGATGGCCTGGCAGTAGGCTACATCAGGCTTGTCGCGCGTGGAGCCCAGCGCACTGGAGGGCGTGGCCGCCACCCGCTCCAGGTTGGCCGCGGTCTCCTGAGTGAGGTCCACAAAGTCTTCCTCCACAATGCCGCGCACGCCGTGGCGCGCGCCATAGATTTGCCTGACCTGGCTGTGGCGACGTGCTTCAAGCACCACGCCCACCAAAGACTGGTTGATGACCGCAGTGGGGCCGCCGCCCTGGGCGACGAGTATTTTTCCGGATGGCATGGGTGGCTCCTGGCTGGTTGATGGGCCAATTGTGCCTTGTGAAATGGGCACCGCGCCATCGGGGCCGCGCGCGATGCGACGCGGCGTGGGTGTTGCAGTTGAGGCCCCGTAGAATGCGCCATCACGTGCCAACCAGCCACTCGCATGCCCTATTTTCTCTGCCCTTTTCCCCGTCATACCGTGCGCCTTTGCCTTCTTGCGCTGCTGGGTGCCCTGTCCGCCTGCGCCACGGCCATCAAGCCCGGCACGGACCATGCAACGCCAGCGCTTGTGTTTCAGAATCTGACGCTGAATCCCGCCCTCAATCCAGCAAACGGCGGGCTTCTGGTGGACGCCTCCACCTTGCAGCCGGGCGACATAATCCTCACCGCAGACAACGGGCTGCGATCGTCCGGCATCCGGCTGATCACGCTGTCGCCGGTCAGCCACGCTGCCGTTTACCTGGGCCGCATTGACGGGGTGGACGTGGTGGCAGAAGCTGTGGGTGAGGGCATTCGCCAGCGCACGGTGGCCGAGCTGGTGGCGCAGGAAGCCACGGTGGTGGCCTTTCGCCATCCCGACATCAACGCCACAAACATGGACCGGATGAACGTGTTTGTGTCAAAGCACATTGGCCAGAAATACAACTACGTGGGCGTGATGCTGCAAGCACCGTTTGCAATTGAGCGGCGCGCCTGTGAGCTGCCGCTGGTGCCATCGCTGGTGCGCGATTTCTGCCTGCGCGGTGTGGCGGCGGTGCAGCTAGGGCTGGGCCGCAACGACCAGTTTTTCTGCTCCCAGTTTGTGCTGGAAGCGTACCGCAGCGCAGGCCTGGCGTTGACCGATGCCGACCCGCGGCTCATCAACCCCGGCGACCTGCTGCACATGCGCGAGGGCGATGTGCCCTCGGTGCGGATTCACCAGGCCCTGCAGTACGTGGGGCACCTCAAATCGCCGCCGCAACTCGTGGCAGCGGGTCAAATCGGGCTGTAGCCCTTGTCTTTCTTGCATAAGCAGCTATATATTAAATAGCTATCACTTCAGGCAATCAGACCGGCCTCAGTTGCCCACATGCATGCTGAACTGCGCGCCGTTGGACAGCCGGCATTGCCCGCTGCCCAGCGTGGCCGAGTTCATCTGGTAGCGGCAATTGATGTAGCTGCCCCGGTTGCCAGCGCCGTTGGCCTGGCCGTCCCGTGCAGAACCGGCGGCGCGCGTGGCCTCACCCGTAAAGCTTTCACCGTTGATGTTGGTGCTGAACGTGCCCCGGCCATTGAGGTCATTGGTGACCACGGCAATGACCATGCCGTAGCTTGAGGCGATGTCATTCGACGGGTACAGCCGCGCCGAGAAGGTCATCGGTGCCGCAGGCATGGCAGCTGCCGGGGGCATGTAGACGGTAGACCCTTGCTGCGACCCGTTTGGGTAATGGGGCGGCTGGATCGGGACCACGTAGCAGCCGGTGAGCGAAAGCGCGCCGACCAGCACGCCAGCCAGCGCCCCGCCCCGCGCCATGCGTCGAACGCGGCCCACACGCGCCATACGCGCCACGCGGGGCAGGGCCATCAAGTTGTCCACGCCACAGGAAGAAATCAGAAACGTCATAAGTTCCCTGGTTGCCCAAGCACATGCTTGTAGGGGCAGTGTGACGGCGTGCGGCTCAAAAGACGCTAAATTCAATACAAGTTGAATTTGAAAGTACTCTAGGTATTAAAAATTGATACTTTTGATGACGGCAAGACGAAATGTTGCGAGATGGGTGCGGCGAGACCAAAACGTCAAGATCGAGGCGGCGGGCTTGATAGACTTCTTCCATCAGGAGAAATCATGGACACAGTGACTCAAAGCGCTTCATCTGGCGCTGCATCAGGCCCGGCATCCGGCAGGCAGGCAGCGGGATGAACGACCCCAAACCGGGTAAAAATTTTGCGGTGTCAAACGGCCCGGTGAACCGTCGGCTTATTGCACCTGCGGACCTGCCAAGGGACGAGACGGCCCCCATCGTCCGCGCTCGGCTTGAAGCGGCCAGGGCAAGGCTGCGCTTGGGCGCAACGCTGGCCGAGCGCCTGTCGCCGCTGCAGCACCTCCACAGTGCCACCGAGGCCTTGGGCACGCGGGAGATCGTGGCCGTGGTGGGCGCGGCTGTCAGCGCCGTCGGGCTGACGCTGGGCTTGATCCAGGGCACCATGCTGGTGATTGGCGTCAGCGCGTTTTTTACATGCGTCTTTGGCGTTGCGGTGTATCTGGCGGCCAAAGCCCGGAGGCAGGCGGGCGGGGGGGCGGTGGCAGACACCAGCGACCTGGTTGATGTCAAAGATATCGCGCTGCTGGACACTGCCATGGAAAAACTGGCTGCCACCGCATCGCAGGAAACCATCGACCGGCTGTCTGACCTGAAAACCCAAATCTCACGCTGCGTGGCGCTGCTGGCCAGCGCCGAAGGCAAGCAGGTTAATGCGGACGAAGACCAGATGTTCATCCGCGCGTGTGTGCGCCGCTACTTGCCAGACTCCATCAGCGGGTTTTTGCGCGTGCCACAAAAGGACCGCGAAACCATGCCAATGGATGACGGCAAAACCGCATTGGACCTGCTGCATGACCAAATCGCCATGCTCAAGAGCCAGCTCCAGGCCAAGGAAGAGCGGTTGACTCAGATGGCCGGCGAATCCCTGATGCAGCAGCAGCGGTTTTTGGCCGCTAAGACGGGCATCAGGCCATAGAAAGCGCCGGGAAACTCAGGCCTTGGCGGGCCGGTTTTCGACTTGGGCGCGGCCCGCGCGGTCCATCAGTTCTGCCTCGTGCTTGTCACGGATGGTTTTGGCCACAGTGAAGGTGCTGCTCACCAGGAATAGCCAGCTAACCAGCATGAAGCCTTTTTGCCATTCGCCAATGTTCATGCGCCACAGACCCCACGCGGTTAATGAGAATGCAGCGGCAAAGGCGATCCAGACGGTCATTTTCCAGGATGAGGTGTCGACCTGGCCATCGCGGTTGTCGCGCACGGTTTTGGCGAGCGCGAAGGATGCAAACAGGCAAAAGAACAAGCCAATCGCCAGAAAAGCGCGGTCAAGCTCCTGCCCCGGCAGGCGCAGCACGCCAATGCCGCAAGCCAAAACGGCCAGACCAAATGAAATCCAAACCTGGGCGCGCCAACCCTGGGTGTCGCGCTGCATGATGTATTGAGCCATGAGATGTG
>JANYJD010000165.1 GCA_025358555.1 Rhodoferax sp. | reverse complement strand
CTTGTCAACATAGGCATGGGCTGCCGCCGCATCGACAAACGTTTCAAACGCCGCCGTGGGGATACCGTGGCGCTTCATGAAAGCTTTGGAAAACGCCTTGGAGCTCTCAAGCTGGGCGGCGACTTTCGTCGGGCCAAACACACGCAGGCCGTGCGCACGAAACTCGTCCACCACGCCAGCGGCCAGCGGGCCTTCCGGCCCCACCACCGTAACCGCTATTTTTTCAGTAGCTGCCCATGAACGCAGCGCTTGGGCTTCCGTGATGTTTATGTTAACCAGGCGGCTGTCGCGCGCAGTGCCGCCGTTGCCTGGCGCAACGTACACCGCCTGAACCTTGGGCGACTGCGCCAGCTTCCAGGCCAGCGCGTGTTCACGGCCACCGCCACCTATCACCAGAACTTTCATGCGGAAACTTTCATGCAAACAGTTTTCATAGTGCCGCGCCGTCAATCTGGGCATTAATCTGCGCGTTAATCTGCGCGTTATGAAACACCGCCTGCACGTCGTCGAGGTCTTCCAGCACGTCCAGCAGCTTCTGCATGCGCGCCGCATCGTCGCCCGTCAGCTCAACCGTGTTCTCAGCGCGCATGGTGATCTCGGCTACCTCGGGCTTGAAACCAGCCTTGTCCAGTGCGTTTTTGACGGCTTCAAAATCGGGGTAGGCGGTCAGCACCTCAATCGCGCCATCGTCGTCGGTGATGACATCTTCCGCACCCAGCTCCAGCGCCGCGTCCATCAGTTTTTCTTCGTCCGTGCCCGGCGCAAATACCAACTGGCCGCAGTGCTTGAACTGGAAAGCGACGGAGCCCGCCGTGCCCATGTTGCCGCCGTGCTTGCTGAACGCGTGGCGCACCTCGGCGACGGTGCGCACTTTGTTGTCGGTCATGGTGTCGACAATGATCGCCGCGCCGCCAATGCCGTAGCCTTCGTAGCGGATTTCCTCATAGTGCACGCCTTCCAGCGTTCCGGTGGCTTTCTCGATGTTGCGTTTGACTGTGTCAGCAGCCAAATTGGCCGCTTTGGCTTTTTCCACCGCCAGGCGCAAGCGCGGGTTGATGCTCAAATCGCCACCACCCAGCCGGGCAGCCACCATGATTTCACGGATCACCCGCGTCCACACTTTGCCCCGTTTTTCGTCCTGGCGGCCTTTTCTGTGCTGAATATTGGCCCATTTACTGTGTCCTGCCACGGGGAATCCTCGAAATATTGGTTACGCTATTGGTTCGATTGTACTTTTTGGAGCCTCAATGGCTGACTCTGCGAACGACGGCATCCTGATTGCCCAACATGGCGACGTGCAGTGCCTGCTGCGGCCCGACAAGGCCAATCGCCACGGGCTGATCACCGGGGCCACCGGCACCGGCAAAACAATCACCCTGCAAACCCTGGCCGAAGGCTTTTTGCGCCTGGGCGTGCCGGTGTTCATGGCCGACGTCAAAGGTGATTTGACCGGCATCTCGCAGGCCGGGGCCATCAGCCCCAAGCTGGCAGGCATCATCAAGGAGCGCGGGTTGCCCACGCCCAACGCCACGGCCTTCCCCACCACGCTGTGGGACGTGTTTGGCGAGCAGGGCCACCCGGTGCGCGCCACGGTGAGCGACCTGGGCCCGCTGCTGCTGGGCCGCATGCTGAACCTGAACGAAACCCAGGCCGGCGTCCTGAACCTGGTGTTCAGGATTGCCGACGACAACGCCCTGCTGCTGCTGGACCTGAAAGACCTGCGCGCCATGTTGCAGTACGTGGGCGACAACGCCAAAGACTTCACCACAAAGTATGGCAACGTCAGCGCCGCCAGCGTGGGTGCGATCCAGCGCGGCCTGCTGCAGATCGAATCGCAGGGCGGTGAAAAGTTTTTTGGCGAGCCGATGCTCAACATCAGCGATTTCATGCAGACGGTTGACGGCATGGGCGTGGCCAACATTTTGGCCGCCGACAAGCTGCTGAATTCCCCGCGCCTGTACGCCACCTTCCTGCTGTGGATGCTGTCCGAGCTATACGAGCAATTGCCCGAAGTGGGCGACCTTGACAAGCCGAAGCTGGTGTTCTTTTTTGACGAAGCCCACCTGCTGTTTGACGAGGCGCCCAAGGTGCTGGTGGACCGCATTGAGCTGGTGGTGCGGCTGATCCGCTCAAAGGGCGTGGGAGTGTATTTTGTGACGCAAAACCCGCTGGATATTCCCGATGCCGTGCTGGCGCAGCTCGGCAACCGCGTGCAGCACGCGCTGCGCGCTTTCACACCGCGCGACCAAAAAGCCGTGAAAGCCACCGCGCAAACCATGCGGCAAAAACCGGGGCTGGACATTGAGACCGCCATCACTGAGCTGGCCGTGGGCGAGGCGCTGGTGAGCCTGCTGGATGCCAAAGGCAGCCCCAGCGTGACCGAGCGCGTCTATGTGCTGCCGCCTGGCAGCCAGATTGGCCCGATCACCCCGCCCGAGCGCCAGGCACTGATGCAAAGCTCGCTGGTGGCGGGCGTGTACGAGAAAACCGTCGACCGAGAATCGGCCTATGAAAAACTGCAGGGCCGCGCCAACGCGGGTGCCGTGAACGCCACCTCTGCTCCGAACGGCGGCGCGGCGGGCCAGACGGCTTCGGGCGGCATTATGGGCGGCATCAACGACGTGCTGTTCGGCAGCACCGGCCCGCGCGGCGGCAAGCACGATGGCCTGGCCCAAAGCATGGCCAAATCAGCCGTGCGCACCATAGGCTCCAGCGTGGGCCGGGAGATCATTCGCGGCGTGCTGGGCAGCATTTTTGGTGGCAAGCGGCGATGAAACCGCCAGAAATTTCAATCCATCTTCACAAGGCCTGAGCATGTCTGCACAGATCGCACCCAGCATTACCCTGACTGGCCTGCCGACCGGGGTCCCCGCCTCCACCCCTGCGCCCGCCCCCAGTCACATTCGCTTGACCTCCCACGCCGGTGGCTTTGGTGCGCTACCGATCCAATGGGCGGCGGCCACCGCGGCACAGCGCGGTCCGGTGGTTGGCACCACGACGCGGCGTAGCCACCGCAATGTGATTGGCACGCACAGCGGTAGCTACAGCATCTACCGCGCGCTGGCCGTGGCCTCGGGTGGCCTGTCGCCTCAGCACAAGGCTGACCTCACCAACACGATGCCCACCGACATCATCGGTCCCTACCCGCAGTGGAGCGAGCCTGGACGCATCGTCGCGATGGACCCTTGGGGCGCTACCGTGGCCGATGTGTTTGCCACTGAGCTGGCCGCCGGTTACGACATTCGCCCCACCATCGCCGTCACGCAGGCGCACGTGATCCTGCCCGAGGTGATCGAGGCGCTACAGTCGGGCCGCCTGAAGGCCGACGGCAAGTTCCTCACCGCTGGCGGCGCGGCCATGGTGACCAAGGTGGCGGTGGAGCCGGTGTGGTACCTGCCCGAGGTGGCCAAACGCTTTAATTGCACCGAGGCCGACCTGCGACGCGTGCTGTTTGAAGAAACCGGCGGCATGTACCCCGAGCTGGTGACCCGCAGCGACCTGGAGGTGTTTTTGCCGCCGATTGGCGGCCTTACCGCCTACATTTTTGGCAACCCACGGGATTTGGCGAACCCGGCCGTGGAACTGACCGCCCGAGTGCATGATGAGTGCAATGGCTCGGACGTGTTTGGTTCTGATATTTGCACCTGCCGACCCTACCTGACGCATGCCATTGAGGAATGCATCATGGGGGCCCAGCGCGGTGGCGTGGGGCTGGTCTCTTACTTCCGCAAAGAAGGCCGCGCTCTGGGTGAGGTCACAAAATTCCTGGTCTACAACGCCCGCAAACGCCAAGTGGGCGGCGACACCGCCGACCAGTACTTCAACCGCACTGAGTGCGTGGCCGGTGTGCAGGACATGCGGTTTCAAGAGCTGATGCCGGACGTGCTGAACTGGCTGGGCATCCGCAAAATCCACCGCCTGGTGTCCATGAGCAACATGAAATTTGATGCCATCACGCGCGCTGGTATTGAGGTGGTGCAGCGCGTGAATATTCCAGACGACCTGATCCCGGCTGATGCCCGCGTTGAGATGGACGCCAAGATGGCAGCCGGTTACTTCACGCCCGGCCAGGTGCCCGATGCCTTCGAGCTGAAGAAAGCCAAAGGCCGGGGATTGCAGGAATGACAGCCTCTGGCACAGCCTCTAACGCACCTATTTTTATAGCTACTCATGCAGATTGCACTGGGGCTGCAGCCGTATTGCGTAGCACCAAAACTATTCGTGAGCGGGCCGCAGGCCTGCTCGCGCGCGCGCGCGCAGGGCAGTCAGCTTATTTCAGCGTGAATGACGCGGCGCTGCCCACCACGGCCGAGCTGGTGGCAGGCGTCACCCGCGAGCGCTACCCGGGCCTGGACATCCCGTACCACAGCCGCTGGCGACATTTTGAAGCCGGTGGAGTGGATCGTGCCAGCCAGATGGATGAGGCACTGGGCAAGGTATCACCACCCAAACGGGCCCGCGCGCAGATTGACCTGGCCATCGTCAGCGTGTTGCTGGACGCCGGGGCTGGCGCTGATTGGCGCTACGCCGACCCGCGCAGTGGCAAGACCTTCACACGGTCTGAAGGCCTGGGCGTGGCCAGCTTCAACGCCTTTACCAAAGGCCTTTTTTCCAGCAAGCCGACGCAGCCCTGCCAAGCCGACGCTGCGGGTTTGCAGGCCGTGACGGCGCGCCAGCTGGGCGCAGCCTTTCAGGTGGGGGTCGACAACCCGCTGGTGGGGCTGGAGGGCCGGGCCGCGCTGCTTCGCAAACTGGGCGAGGTCATTGCCGCACAACCCGACGTTTTTGGCGGTGCGGGTGGGCAATGCCGACCCGGGCGCCTGTTCGATTACTTAGTGCCGACCTTCAGCGGCAGCGGCACTCACCCCGGCGCCGGCGCCCAAGCCCCGAAAGTCGCCGAGGCCCCAACCGTCGCCGCACACGCCGTTCTTTTGGCGATTCTTTCAACGCTAGCCCCAATCTGGCCTGCACAGAACGCTATCGAAATAAAATCAGGAGAAAGCATCGCGCTAGGTGATTGCTGGCGCCATAGCGCGGTGCCGGGCGCAGGTGATGGGAGCGGCGCAGACGCCGGCTGGATGCCTTTTCATAAGCTTTCGCAATGGCTCACCTACTCGCTGCTGGAGCCGTTTGAGTGGGCTGGCGTGCCCGTCACCGGCCTTGACGCGCTGACCGGCCTGCCCGAATACCGCAATGGCGGCCTGCTGATCGACGCGGGCGTGTTGCAGCTCCGAGATTGCGGCCTGGCGCAAAAGACGCATCAAACCAGTGATGAAATGATTGTCGAATGGCGTGCGCTCACCGTGGCTCTGCTGGACGAATTAGCCCCATTGGTGCGCCAGTCACTGGGCCTTAGCGCGGAGACGATGCCTCTGGCCTGCGTGCTGGAAGGCGGCACCTGGGCGGCAGGGCGGGTGCTGGCACAGCGTTTGCGTGGGGGCACACCTCCCCTGAATATTGACAGCGACGGCACCGTTTTTTAAGCATTCTCAACACCAAGAGGCAAGCGCATGAACCCCAACCTTCACCTTATCAACCACCCGCTGGTGCAGCACAAGCTGACTCTGATGCGCCGTAAGGATGCGTCTACCAACACCTTCAGGCGCCTGCTCAACGAACTCAGCGCGCTAATGGCCTATGAAGTGACCCGCGACATGCCCACGCATGACATCGAGATCGAAACCCCGCTGGAGAAAATGAATTCTCCGGTCATTGACGGCAAGAAGCTGGTGTTTGTGTCAATCCTGCGCGCAGGCAACGGCATTCTGGAAGGCATGCTCAATGTGGTGCCCGGTGCGCGGGTGGGCCATGTCGGCCTTTACCGCGACCCCAAAACTCTGGTAGCGGTAGAGTACTATTTCAAAATGCCGCACGACATGCAAGACCGTGACGTCATCATCGTCGACCCGATGTTGGCCACCGGCAACTCGGCCATCGCGGCGGTGGAGCGGCTCAAGGAATTGGGCCCGAAGTCAATTAAATTCGTTTGCCTGCTGACCTGCCCCGAGGGCATTGCTGCGCTGCAAAAAGCGCACCCCGACGTGCCGATCTACACTGCGGCCATTGACCGGCAGCTCAACAGCCATGGCTACATTCTGCCAGGCCTGGGCGATGCCGGAGACCGCATTTTTGGAACAAAATAGGGCTGTAGCCCTTGTCCACAGTGCATAGCCAGCTATATTTTTAGTATTTTTTATCAACCAGGAGAAACCATGAATACCTTGCCGATGAACCCCGTAATTTTGAGCCGTCGCCGCGTGATGGCGCTTGCCACCGCCATGGCCGGTGCCTGCGCGCTGGCGGTGCCCGGCCTGACGTTGGCCCAAACCAAGCCCAAGGTGGCGGGGATCTACACCGTGCCGTTTGAGCAGCAATGGGCTGGCCGCATCCACAAGGCCCTGAAGGCCGCCGAGGCGCGTGGGGAGATCGAATACAAGGCCAGCGAGAACGTGGCCAATGCAGATTACGAACGCGTCATGCGCGAATACGCCACAGCGGGTAGCAACCTCATCGTGGGCGAAGCCTTTGCAGTGGAGACGGCGGCCCGCAAGGTGGCCAAAGACTTCCCGAAGGTGTCGTTCTTGATGGGCTCATCGGCCAAGCCGCAGGCGCCTAACTTCAGCGTGTTTGACAACTACATCCAGGAGCCCGCGTACCTGTCGGGCATGGTGGCGGGCGGCATGACCAAGAGCAACAAGATCGGCATGGTCGGCGGCTTCCCTATCCCGGAGGTGAACCGGCTGATGCACGCCTTCATGGCCGGCGCCAAAGAGACCAACCCCAAGGTCGAATTCACGGTGAGCTTCATCAACAGTTGGTTCGACCCGCCCAAAGCCAAGGAAGCCGCCTTCGCCATGATAGACAAGGGCGCCGACGTGCTCTACGCCGAGCGCTTTGGCGTGAGCGACGCCGCCAAGGAGAAGGGCAAGCTGGCCATTGGCAACGTCATCAACACGCAGGACAAATACCCCGACACCGTGGTTGCATCCGCCCTGTGGAACATGGAGCCCAGCATCGACCGCGCCGTCAAAATGGTGAAGGATGGCAAGTTTGCCGCCGAAGACTACGGGCCATATTCAATGATGAAGCACAAGGGCTCGGAGCTGGCCCCTCTGGGTACATTTGCCAGCAAAGTGCCCGCCGATATTGTGGCCAAGGTCAAGGCCAAAGAGGCGGCGATCCTTGGCGGTAAATTCAGCGTGAAGGTGGATGACACGCAACCTAAATCAACGGCGAAGTAAGGCAGGGCCAACCGGTGACAAGCCTCTCGCGCAGCGTGTCGCGAGGGGCTTTTTTCGTGGGCCTCAAACCCTCGCACATTTCCCGAGCGCTAACCGCCCTCTCACCCATTGACTTCGTGCTTAATGGATCGTCGTTTGTAACACCTCGGGAAAGATTGCTCTTGCACATCGGCAGCCGGGGCGTGATGAAAAAAACAGCCTACTTAGTAAGTGTAAAAACGCTATCGCGATACGCTGTCATTTCGTGATTCGCGATCACGGCATCCAGCCCATTAGGACTTTTAGGACTTTTGAGCACTTTAACTGTCTTTGAATCTTTAGAATAATTCCAGTATGGTTCTGGCCGCCAGAATCTCTCATAAAACCGTCGCCAAAATAGATTCACCACAATCAAGCACTTGCCACCTATCCCGCATCTTGACAGGCGTTCGAATTCGTCAGGGTCATGACTGGCTGGTGGAAGCATTGGCACCACGTCATGCTCATGGACAAAATGAAAGTGGTCGCCGTCAAACTCTTTTTCGAAGGCCTGAACCCATATTTTGTTTCCCACCCTTGGTGCAGCAAAAGTGACTAGACGGACTTCTTGGGCGTGCACGAAGCGAGAAGGCAAATTGCGGTAGATGCAGAAGCAAAGAGTGGCGAGGGCACCACCCAAAGAGTGCCCTACAAAAATCACGTGTTTCTTTTTTTAACCATATTTTGTAACCTCCACCTCTGAAACACAGTATTTCAACGAATTCTCGATCTGTCAATGTGGTGCAAGACATGACCAGCGAAGCGGATATAGACAGTGGCAATGCATTTGCATTACCATCTGTACAATCAGCCCCTGTCAACCAAGAATCAACCTATGACTGCAATCTTCGAAGCCGAATCCACACTTACAGAACGCTACCAAACCACCGTGCCGGAGACCGTTCGGCGTGCTTTGCGTCTGGCCAAACGCGACAAAATTCACTATGCAATTCATCCGGATGGCGACGTGGTGCTCACCCGTGTTGCGGTTGATGCCGGTGTTGACCCGGTCATGGGGCAGTTTTTGGATTTTCTGGCGCGGGACATTGCCCGCCATCCACAGCGGCTGGCAACCCTTGATGCCAGGCTGGTCAAGCGGCTCCGGTCTTTGGTTGGCGACGTAAAAATTGATCTCGATGCCCCGTTGTCGGTAGACGACGAATGAGCAAGCATCAGACTGCACCTTGGGTTGTCAACGGCTGGACGATCTTCACCCACCCTTTGTTTCTCGACCAGATCGCGGAGTTAAGCCGTCAGGTCGAGGCCTTCAAGCACAAAGACGCGATTGGGTACGTCAAGAAAAACGCCACGAAGCGGCTGGCGGCCATCACCAAACTGGCATTCGAGGTGATTCCGCAAGACCCCACGCGGCCCGAGTATCGGCAGGGAAACACGCTGGGCGATGATTACAAACATTGGTTTCGCGCCAAGTTTTTCCAGCAATACCGGTTGTTTTTTCGCTACCACGCGCAGAGCAAGGTGATCGTTTTGGCATGGGTGAATGACGAGGATACAAAACGCGCCTATGAAAGCGGTGACGATGCCTATAGGGTGTTCCGCAAAATGCTGGAGTCCGGCCACCCGCCTGACAGTTGGGATCAATTGCTTGCGCAGGCCCGACACGCCTCAATCCGCTTGGAGAAATCACGCCTTAAAGAATAACTTTAATGGTACCGACTGGCCTCATTCTTGAATACCGTAGGACACAAAGCTACCCGGCAACACTGGCCCACCCGATTGATTCATGCCCAACGTCGTCCTGCAACTCAACCGCGTCACCAAGCGCTTTGGCGCACTGGTGGCCAATGACGCCGTTTCGCTGGACCTCAAGTGCGGTGAAATTTTGGCCCTGTTGGGTGAAAACGGCGCTGGCAAGTCCACCCTGGTGTCCATCCTGTTTGGGCACTATGTCGCCGATGCGGGTGATATCGAGGTCTTTGGCAAGCCACTGGCACCCGGCAACCCCAAGGCCGCGCTTGCCGCAGGCATTGGCATGGTGCATCAGCACTTCACGCTGGCCGACAACCTGAGCGTGCTTGACAACATCATGATGGGCTCCGAGCCGCTGTGGCAGCCCTTCACGCGCCGCGCCCAAGCACGGGCCAGGCTGATGGAGGTGGGCCAGCGCTTTGGCCTGACGGTGCAGCCTGACGCCCTTGTCGGCAGCCTGTCGGTGGGTGAGCGCCAGCGGGTCGAAATCTTGAAGGCGCTGTACCGGGGCGCGCGCATTTTGATTCTGGACGAACCCACGGCCGTGCTCACACCAGCCGAGGCGCAGGCGCTGTTTGAGGTGCTGGGCCAGATGGTGGCACAGGGCCTGTCGATCATTTTCATCAGCCACAAATTGGGCGAAGTGCTTCGGGTATCGAACCGCATTGCGGTGCTGCGCGGTGGCAAGCTGGTGGCGCAGGCCGATGCCGCCAGCACCACGCAGGCGCAACTGGCACAGTGGATGGTGGGGCACGCCATCGCACCGCCGCAACGGCAGCAAGCGCGGGGCGCGGGCCAGGCCGTTTGCACCTTGACAAACGTCAGCACGGCGTCTGGCGGGAAATCTGGCGGCAGAGAGGTCAAGGGCGGGCTAGACCGTCTGGACCAAGTGAGCCTGACGCTTCGCAGCGGCGAGATTGTCGCCATAGCAGGCGTCTCCGGCAACGGCCAGGTCGCGCTGGCCGACTTGCTGTGTGGCACGCGGGCTGCCACGGCTGGCTCGGTGCAACTCATGGGCACGCCGATGCGGGCATCGCCCGCGTGGCTGGTGGCACAAGGCGTGGCACGCATCCCCGAAGACCGCCATGGCACAGGCGTGGTGGGGGATTTGCCAATCTGGGAAAACGCGGTGTCCGAGCGGCTGCGCACCCCACCGTTCTCGCACTGGCTTTGGGTGCGCCAGAAGGCCGCACGCGCCCGCGCGCAACAGGTGATTGAGCGCTTTGATGTGCGCGGTGGCGGGCCAGACACAGCCGCCCGCGCGCTGTCGGGCGGCAACATGCAAAAGCTGATTCTGGGCCGCGCGCTGCTGCCGGTTGCGGGCAGCGCGGTGACGGTGCCACAGCTCATAATTGCGCACCAGCCCACCTGGGGGCTGGACATTGGCGCGGTCGCTTATGTGCAGCAGCAACTGATTGCCGCACGCGACGCTGGTGCCGCCGTGCTGGTGATCTCGGACGACCTGGACGAGGTGCTGGCGCTGGGCGACCGCATTGCAGTGATGCAGGGTGGGCGGTTGACAGAAGTCCGTGCTGCCGAGGCATGGACGCGCGAGGCGATTGGCCTGGCCATGGCGGGTGTTGGTGAAGAACAGGCAATCTCAGCATGAGACTGGAGAAGCGCTCACAAACTTCTCCCGCCGCGCTTTTTCTCGCGCCCGTCGGCGCGGTGCTGTTCACCCTGGCTATCAGCTCCCTGCTGGTGTTATGGGCCGGCGCACCCGTCGCGCAAACCTACGGCCTGCTGCTCAGGGGCGGCTTCGGCTCGGTCTTTGCGCTTAGCGAAACCTTCACCCGCGCCATTCCGCTGATCCTCACGGGGCTGGCTGCCACAGTGGCCTTCAAGGCCCGGCTGTTCAACATTGGCGCGGAAGGCCAACTCTACGCAGGCGCGTTGGCTGCCGTGGCCGTGGGTGGCCTGCATGGCGGCAGCGGGTTTGACGTGGCGCCGTGGATACTTTTCCCGCTCATGATGTTGGCAGCCAGCGTGGCCGGCGCGCTGCTGCTGGTCGGCCCCGCGCTGATGAAAGCCAAACTCGGCGTGGACGAAGTTGTCACCACCCTGCTGCTGAACTTCATCATGCTGCTGCTGGTGTCGTTGATGCTGGACGGGCCGATGAAAGACCCCACCGCCATGGGCTGGCCGCAAAGCGTGGCGTTGCAGGGCGAGCTGGAGCTGTCCAAGCTGGTGGCGCAGACTCGGGTGCACACAGGTTTGCTGTGGGCAGTGGCGCTGGCGCTGATGCTGTGGGCGCTGATGAAATACACCGTGCTGGGTTTCAACATCCGCGCCGTGGGGGCCAATGCCAAAGCCGCCGCGTTTGCGGGCGTGCCCATCACACGCACCGTGGTGCTGGTCGCTATCCTGTCGGGCGCGCTGGCCGGGCTGGCCGGGGCGATTGAGGTGGCGGGGCGCACTGGCTACGTCACGCTCGACATGTCGCCTGGCTACGGCTACAGCGGCATTGTGATTGCGATGCTGGCCGCGCTGCATCCGCTGGGCGTGCTCGCGGCCAGCGTGTTTGTGGCGGGTGTGCTGGTGGGCGCCGACAGCATGAGCCGCGCCGTGGGGGTGCCCACCTATATTGCCGACGTGATTGTGGCGACGTCATTGATAGCGGTGCTGGTGGCGACATTACTGACGCAATACAGGCTGCGGTGGCGGTGACAATGCAATTCCAGCCAAACTTACCCATCAAATCAGCCTGTAGCCCTTGTCCCATATGCATAGTCAGCTATTTTATTTATAGTATATGACAACCCTGCCTGATATTCTCGCCAACGCCGCCTTCTGGATCGCCGTGCTGCGCATTGCCACGCCGCTGATTCTGGGCACGCTGGGCGTCTTGCTGTGCGAGCGCGCGGGAGTGCTGAACCTGGGCATTGAGGGCATTCTGGTGGCGGGCGCATTTACCGGCTGGCTGGCGGTGTATCTGGGTGCGCCGCTGTGGGGTGGCGTGGCGGTGGCTGCCCTGACAGGCGCGGCGTTTGGGCTGCTGCACGCATTTTTAACCGTGGGGCTGGCACTATCGCAACACGTCTCCGGCCTGGGCATTACGCTGCTGGCCACGGCCTTGAGCTATTTTGGCTATCGCGTGAACTTTCCGAAAGTCACCACGCCGCCCACCATCACCCCGTTTGCCGAGATGGCCTGGCTGCCCATTCCCATTTTGCAAAACCAGACGGCCTTCACGCTGCTGGCGCTGCTGCTGGTGCCCGCCATCGGCTATTTTTTGAACCGCACACCGGCCGGCCTGGCCGTGCGCATGGTGGGCGAGAACCCGCAGGCGGCTGAAGGCCAAGGCGTGTCGGTCGCGGCCACGCGTACAGCGGCGATCGTGGCCGGCTCTGCGCTGATGGGCGTGGCAGGCTCGTTCCTCACGCTGTCGGCCTTCAATGCGTTTTTCTTCAACATGGTCAACGGCCGGGGCTGGATTTGCGTGGCGCTGGTGGTGTTTGCATCCTGGCGGCCCGGCAAGGCGCTGCTGGGCGCCCTGCTGTTCGCCTTTTTTGACGCGCTGCAATTGCGCCTGCAGCAATCGGGTGACGCCGCATTGCCGTACCAGTTGTACCTGATGCTGCCCTACGTGCTGTCCATCGTGGCGCTGGTGCTGGTGGCGCGCAAAGCCAGCTACCCCCAGGCGCTGATGAAGCCCTACCGAAAGGGCGAGCGCTAACCGAGCGATGACGGCGCAGGGGATTGGGGGCTTGCAATGGCAGCCCCGCACGGCCTAAACTGACATTTTTTTCAACTCCGGAGTCCACCATGCTTTCTCCCGACGAGCTGCAACGGTTAATCCCCGCCGAAACAGCCCGGTTTCGCTCCCCGATTCCCACGCAATCGGTATCCAGCGACGAGTTCTTTCCTGCGGCCCAGACCCCCAAGCAACGCGAGTTTGAGCTGCGCATCAAGGCGCTGGGCTCGCAGTTGGCGAAAAAGCACGGCGTGTCGCGCAGGCGCTTCTTTCAGGGTGCGGCGGGCATGGCGGCGGCCTTTGTGGCGATGAATGACACCTTTGGACCGATCTACATGGTGAGCCGTGCCGAGGCGCAAACGCCCGAGATGGCGAACGCCCGCGCAGCCGGCCTCAAGGGCCAGTTCATCATGGACATGCATACCCATTTTTTGCGCGATGACACCCGGCTGGAAGGTTTTGTGCGGGGCCGTGAGGCGGTTGGCAAAGCCGGCTGGAACCCGGCTCTGGCAGGCAAGCCGCAAACGCTTGACGACTTGAAATTTGCCAACTACTTCAAAGAAATCTACCTGGACAGCGACACCAAGGTTGCGCTGATTTCAGGCTCGGGGTCCGAAGACCCGCGCGACTGGTTTTTGACCAACGAAATGAAGGCGCAGACGCGCAGCGAAGTCAACACCAAAGCCCGCGCCAAGCGCATGTTCTCTCACGCCATTTTCATGCCCGGCATGCCCGGCTGGCTCGACAAGGTAGACCAAGACCTGGAGATGCTCAAGCCCGACTCTTTCAAAGGCTATACGGTGGGCGACAACACCAACAAACATCTGGCCAGACACCCCTGGCATCTGGACGACGAAAAGCTGCTGTACCCGTTTTACGAAAAGCTGGTGAAAGCCAGCAAGAGCCAACCCAGCCTGGCCAACGTGTGTGTGCATAAAGGGCTCTTTCCGCCGTCCACCAGCGCGCAGTATCCGGATTTGGTCAAGTACGCAGACGTGCGCGATGTTGCCCGCGCCGCCAAAGACTGGCCACAGCTCAATTTCATCATCTACCACTCGGCGTTCCGGTTCACAGGCGGCGCGCAAGATGTGGGCTGGCAACAGTTTGACAAAACCGGGCGAATCGACTGGGTGAGCGACCTGGCCGAGATCCCGCAAAAGCACGGCGTCAAAAATGTTTATGGCGATCTGGGCCAGATTTTTGCGCAGAGCACAGTCGCCGATCCGCGCCTGTGTGCGGCCATGATGGGCCTGCTTGTCAAGGGCCTCGGAGTAGACCACGTCGTCTGGGGGTCAGACGCAGTGTGGACTGGAGCGCCCCAATGGCAAATCGAAGCGCTGCGGCGTTTGGAAATCCCCGAGGATATGCAGCGCAAGCATGGTTTTGCACCCTTGGGAGCACCCGATGGTGCGATAAAAAACGCCATCTTTGGCGACAACTCGGCACGCCTGTACCAATTCACCGCCGAGCAGCGTACATCGCTCAAGTCTGACTTGGTGACCGCGGCACGCGCTGAATACGACCTGCATGGCGAAGGGCGCACCAATCTGCGTTACGGTTACATGCAGCCTGCGCGGGCCTGATTGCCGCCACGGCCGGTTCACTTTTGGCCCGTGATTCAGGGGCCACACGCAACAGGGAATGAGATGCTGGATTTATTGTTAAAAAATGCCACGTTGCCGGATGGCCGACGCGACATGTCGGTGGCGATCCAAGGCGAAAAGATTGTTGAGGTTGCGCCGGGCCTGACTGCGCCCGCGCATGAGGTCATCGACGCCCAGGGCCTTTTGCTGGCCCCACCGTTTGTTGACGCCCATTTCCACATGGATGCCACGCTCAGCTATGGCCTGCCGCGTGTGAACCAAAGCGGCACGCTGCTGGAAGGCATTGCACTGTGGGGCGAACTCAAGCCCTCGTTGACGCTGGAGGCCATCACCGAGCGCGCCCTCACCTACTGCGACTGGGCGGTGGGCAAGGGCCTGCTGGCCATCCGCTCGCATGTGGACACCAGCGACCCGCGACTGCTGGCAGTGCAAGCCCTGCTGGAGGTGAAGAAGCGCATCGCGCCTTATATTGACCTGCAACTGGTGGCGTTCCCGCAAGACGGTTTACTCAGAGCGGGCGGTGGCGGCGCACCGGGTGCGCGGGGCGGCGTGGACAACCTCAAGCGTGCGCTGGACCTGGGTGTGGACGTAGTGGGCGGCATTCCCCACTTCGAGCGCACCATGGCCGAGGGCGCGCAAAGCGTCAAGCTGCTGTGCGAAATCGCCGCCGAGCGCGGCCTGCTGGTGGACATGCACTGCGACGAATCCGACGACCCGTTGTCGCGCCACGTTGAAAGCCTGGCCTTTGAGGCTCAGCGCCTGGGCCTGCATGGGCGCGTGACGGGCTCACACCTCACGTCCATGCATTCGATGGACAACTACTACGTCAGCAAGCTGTTGGGCCTGATGTCAGAAGCGCAATTGAGCGTGATCAGCAACCCCTGCGTCAACATCACGCTGCAAGGCCGCCACGACACTTACCCCAAGCGCCGCGGCCTGACCCGCGTGCCCGAGCTGCTGGCCTGCGGGCTGGACGTCGCGTTTGGCCAGGACGACATGATGGACCCGTGGTATTCGCTCGGCTGCGCCGACATGCTCGACGTGGCCAGCATGGGCCTGCATGTGGCGCAGATGACATCGCAAGCGGCGATGCGTCAGTGTTTTGAGATGATCACCACCGTGCCTGCGCGCATCATGAAACTCGAAGGTTACGGTCTTGAAGCGGGATGCAATGCCGACTTTGTGTTGCTGCAAGCGCGCGATCCGGTGGAGGCGATTCGGCTGCGTGCTGCGCGGCTCAAAGTCTTTCGGCGGGGCAAGTTGATTGCATCTACGCCTGCTGCCACTGCTTCGTTGAATTTGCCGGGGCGGCCTTTGCAGACTTCGTGGATGAACGCCTGAGGGCTTTGTTTTTTGTCGCATGGTCTGGGGGTGGGATGCGTCTGTGGTGGTTCGGAGAGCCTGAAGCCCCGCAGCGCCACTGAGGCTCAACTGTCGCAGGCGCTTCGCTCGACCATCTGCAGTACTCAATTTTTGGTGGCAACAACAGACAGAGTTGCCCTGTGAAGCGACCTCTCTGGACCAAAAAGGACGGGGAGAGGTTTATCAGCTCAAGGCCTGAAAATGCGTCTTCCGGATACTGTTTTTCGGGTCTGTAGATGACACCAACGTGGCGTAGCGGTGGCCATCTCGGCATACAGATCGCAATCCTCCAACGCCTGTCGCCCCTCGTCGGTCGAAATCCACCGATCAATCGCCTCTGAATCATCTGATAGATCAACCGCTTGCGCCGTCAGATGTGGGGAGTTCTTGGATGCGCCCTTCGTTGCAGCATTGACAGAAGGAGGTCGCCAGCCGCTGTTAACGTTGTCAGGCTCGGTTGTACCGGTTGCTGCGTGGTAGGTAACAAGCAACTTATTCGCCCGGCGCACGATCTCAGCGGCGCTGGCGCTGATCTGCGGTGTCAGCTCGGCAGCGTACTCAAAGTTGCGATTCTTCCAGTATTGCTTGAGAGTTATGGTCATTTGAAGGCTCCTGTAAACGGCATCGGCGCTAACGTGGCGCTTGAGTCGCACCCTCGGAAGTGAATGTAGACACCAACTTGTCTAGCAAAGCGAAGAAAACGTCGACGGCGTAACCGAAAAGAAATGGAATTGCCAAAGGGGGCAGCGCTTTGAGTCCGGTGTCATTGCCAAAAGTCGACGTGATGAACAGGCTTCCAATTACGCCGCCGATCATGCCAAGCGTTATGCGGGACATTGTGACACCACGGGGGGATGGCAAGTAGGTGTAACTCGCTACCTGGGTCGTTATGCTTCGCAGCATGTACGTCATTGCGCCCAGTACGCCCAACACAGCCGGAATGGCGTAGAGGTTCAAGGGCGCAAGGATCATGGAGGCCATGCTTTGTACCGCTCTCGACTTCTCCACTGCCAAGCGATCCAGTGCGGCACGCAGTCTGCTGTCCAAAAATTGCTTTTTCGAAATAGATGGATTTGCGCCCACCGCTGGCTCGGTAAATTCCTTGTTTATCAATTTTTCTCGATCTTGATAGATGGTATCCAGGGAAATCAATCCGAGAAGTATTGCCATCGGTTGATACCATTTTTCGAGCAGAAGTTTTGACGGCCGAATCTTGTCCTGGACGCTGCGAAGCTCATCAGAGTTTCGGTTGACTGCGTACTGAAGTTCTTTGACTTCCAGGTCAAGTTTGTTTCTTTCGTCACTTTGAATTTTTTCAAGCCCTGCACTTTTTATTGAGTTTTCAAATTTATGCACGGTTTGATCCTGAGACTTTTCGTCGAAGGAGATGAGTTTGGCAAATGCACGATCCAGCGTGGCAGAAGCGTCGCGACCTCGAGAAAGTATTTCGCTCTGGCTTTTTTCTGCAGCTCTTTGTTGCTCCAACAGATCGGTTCCCCCAGCGCTGTAGGCTTGGAGGATGACAAAGAGGAGGAGTCCTGCAATCGCGAACCCCAGCGGTAACCATGCTGGCGACGCATTGCCAGCTTTCACAATCTCGGTGTGTCGAATGCTTTCCGCACTAACGGGGGCCAACGCCACCGCCAGCGTGTCGTATTTGACCCAAAAATCTGATTCAGTTTTTGCAGTCGGCTGCATGCTTGGGTTGCTGCTGCTTTCCAGCGCTTCGGATGCCTCGGCAATCTCCTTGACCAACACCGGATCAATTTTGCGATTGGTTTGCGAAGCAAACGCCAAAAGTGCGCGGGCATCGGCAATTGAACGGGCAAGCTGGCCTGCTCTGTCTAGCTCGGAGAAGCCGGGAACGACTGTTTTCATGTTGTCGCTCTCACCACCCAAGGACTGAAGCCAGACGAGTCAGAGTATCGGTATCGGCAACCCCAGTCACATTAAGCCCCTGATCGGCTTGAAATCGCAGTGTCGCCTTTTGCGTGTTCGGACCAAACCAACCATCCACCGAGTTTTGACCGCCGTAATTCAACATCAAAAGTCCGAGTTGAACGCTGCGTACCGAAAGATTGGGCAGGGGCCCTTGCAGGTACCGCTTATGAAACAAGTCGAGTTTCTCGTCGTACTTGTTTTTCTGGAAGTCCTGGCCGTTGTAGCTGAACGCAAATGCCGCCCAATCTGCCGCTCGTAGGGAGTCCGCCAGGTTAGCCTGTTCAATAAATGTAACCATCGCTTCTAACTGAGCGTCTTCAGAGTCCTGTGAAGCGGCAACCAGCCCGTTGACGTTTGCAAAGCCCACCTTGGTCGCGTTAAAGCCCATGATCTGCCCCAGTCCCCATGAGGTACTTTTAAGCGCGGCTGGGCGATTAAGCGCGATAGCTTTGGCAAGACGCTGATGCTGAAATGCGCCACCAGAACCGTAGCCGCCGCCGTTTGTGTTGCTTATGTCCGGTGCCTGCGCATCGAATTGGCGTTGTGTGAGGCGGCTGAACCAATGTCTTTCAAACAGGATTTTTGGTCGACGATCTGGCAAGAAGCCGCAGCCACTGGTTTCTACCGTGAGCACCGCCCAAAGGGCCGGTGCGCCTACGCCCAAGCGGGCGCTGGCTGCTGCAAGTCCTGCTGCGCTCAAAGGTTTTGCCTTGCCTTCAAACATGATTTACCTCCTGCCAACCACCACCCAACAAGGGGCTATTGCGTCGCGGACAACGGGCGGAGCTGCGGTTGAATCGCTCCAGTTTGCAGCTACGGTGGCCTCGGTCACAGTTGCATTAAAGCCATTGGCGCGCATGATGGTCGCTTCGGCAAATGCATCAACGCGACTAGAAAAAACACGGACAGATGTTTCTTGAGCCATTGTGTTCTCCCTTATTTGGTGTGCAGTGTGTCAAGCATCGGCTTGGCAACATCGGTATGGGCGTAGGCCGTGATGGTGCTTTTTAGATCGATCATTTTTGTCGCGGCTTTGATACGATCCTGTCGAATCTTGCTGATGCCGTTGCCGGGTGATTTGGCAAACGCGGCGGCGACTTTGGAGGCATCCACTTTGCTGCCGTCGCTCTTGTCAGCCAAGTCCTGAAGCAACTCGTCGAGTTCGCTCTGGATCTTAGTGACATTGGCCTTGACTTGCGCTCGTTCATTCGATGTCAATGAGTCCGCGTTGGTGCTTACTAATGCAGCCCCGTTTTGCGCGAGTATCCGGGCCGCAAGCCCAGTTGCGAAGTACTGGGCGATCTCGCCATTGACCTTGGCATCTTTGCCAGTTGAATCAACGCCGGCACCGAGTTTTGAGCCGAAGCTTGCCAGTACCGAATAGGTGTCGTATTGATCTGCGCTGTCTGTGCCGACAAACTTCGGACAATTTTCGATCGTGGAGCAAGGAGCCGGTTGTAATCCGTTGGCGCCTGCCTGATTAGGCATAAGAGGCATCCACACGGCCTCCATGCGTTTATATCCCAGCGTAATGCCGATGCCGCTGGTGGCATCTTGCGAGAGATCCAGCGCCAGTTTCGTATTCGTGCCGAATACCAGCACATTGGTATGCTGAGGCGTGCTGGAGCAGCCCATCAAAAATGCGGCCATTGCCGTTGCGGTGGCATGTTTGGCTATATGGAGGACGTGGTAAGGCAGGTTCATGGTTTTTCTCCGGTGGGGTTGTTTTCAAGGGTCGGGGATACGACTGCGCAGATGTCACCTTTGCTAAACAGGGTCGGCAAGCGTGCCACGGCATCGTCTAGCTGCGCTTGATTGGCGACTAACACGGCAATTCGGCAATCCAACGGAACTACTACTTGACGATCTCTGGAGTAGCCAACGCCGATACCGTTCCCTAGGCGCACGCCCAAAACCGATACATCAGATGTGTAGAACGCTTTGTGTGCTGCCGCTTGCGGAATTGAGACCTTGACGTATCCCAGGTAGTGGCGCACCAAACTGCCATCGGGTTTGGCCGTGCCTAGGCCAGCACAGCCACTTAAGGCACCGGCGGTCAGGCAACAAAACAAGAGGCGCACCCCTTGCCCGGTCGCAAGTTTGTTCTGTGCGAAATGGGTTGGTGGTTTGCACGGGGTAGAACAAAAGCGGGCCATGTCCGCATTTGTAACCGCATTGGTAATGCGGCGCATCCTCAAAAGTGTGGATAAAACGAAATCACCTCCCAGCCAACGAGCAAGCCGTGCTGGGCACCCTACTGGCGGCACGCTCTGCATCAAGCGCAAGCTATCTGGTCACGGGCAATAAAGACTTGCTGGCATTTCCTGGTCGCTATCCAGTAGTTACACCCGCCAGGTTTTGGGGAGTCCACGGCAGTCTTTAACTGCCAGAACTCTAAAACTCAGGCCTCAAAAATGCGTCTGACGTTAAAGAAGCTCAGTCAAACCGCAGGGCCTACCGGCGATCCAGGCCTTCAGCGGCAACATCCGGCACCTTGGCCAACGCGGCATCAAACTTCTTGCGGCTTGCCCGCTTGCTGCGCAAAGCCAAATAGTCTTCAGTGGCCAATGCGGAAAGTTTTTCGGCCAAGGCGGTGCTGATCAACTGGTTAACAGAAACACCCTCTTGCGCCGCATAGACTTTGGCATTTTTATGCAGGGATTCTGGGAGACGGACACTCAACGCGCTCATGATTTTGGCTCCTTCAATCGTTTCACAAATTGGTCTGGCTGCAAGATGCTGATGGCCATGTCCGCCGCTGCAGCGAAGTCGCGAACGTTCCAGGTCACGATGGCATCACAATTTCCGTTGAATGCAGCTTCGAGCACCATGTCATCTCGCACATCGGCCAACTTGGGTCGCCACAAAAAATGCACCTGTTGGCGCAGCCCGCTGGCACAAACGTAGTCAAGAATATCCTCCACCGCAGCCTTTGGCAGTGGCACCATGCCTGAGCGATGAAGCACTTCTTCATACTCCATTACCAGTGGCACCGTGATCACATGTTCAAACTGGCCTGTGCCCAGCCTGGTCAACAGATCAAACGACCACCCAGAACGGGATCGCAACGCAGACACCAGGACATTGGTGTCAATGACGATGACGGGTTGCTCTTTCACGGTATTGCCGATAGTACCATTAAGCTGCACCATTCGGGCGTCAAACGCCTGGCTGAAGCAGGCCATAAACCTCGCTCAAGGTCGGCTAAAGCGACCTCCCCTGAATCGCCCCAACACGCCTGAGGCGAATCTGCCGCAGCCTCGAAGCACGGAAATCTCAGGGTCTGGGGGCCGCGCAGCGGACCGACAGAGCCGCGTGCTGTTTGACCGGAACAAAGTGGAGCGAGTTCACGCGGCGGCCCTGGGATTGAGTACTGCAGATGGTCGCCCGAAGGGCCTGCGGCAGTTGAGCCACAGGTGTGTTGGGGTGATTCAGGCTCCCACAGTCACACAAGACCGCGCAGCAGTCACGCTTAAAACAAGCCATAATGAGCACTATGGTCATAACGGTTCAATCATCATGATTACAGAAACAAGCGCGGTCAGTTTCAGGCAAAACCTGGGGGAAATGCTCAACCAGGTGCAGTACCGGCACGACAGCGTGGTGATTAACAAAGACGGCAAACCCGTGGCTGCGCTGGTGGACGCGCGGCTGTTTGAGCGCATTCGCCGGATGCAGGGCCGGTTTGATTCACTGTGTCAGCGCATTGAGGCCGGCTTTGCAGGCCTGCCACAGGACGAGGGCTTGGCTGAAATTGATGCTGCCGTCGCCAGGGAGCGCAAAAAAGCAGTTACCAAGCTCGCCAGCGCCAAAAAAAAGTAAGCATCCGTGCCGAATTTGCGCGTGGTGCTGGACACCAATGTGCTGCTCTCGGGCATTGCTTACCCGGCCAGCATTCCGGGCAAGATCATGGCGGCGTGGCGGCACGGGTCCATAGAGGTCGTGTTATCGAACTTCATCCTCGAAGAGCTTCGCCGGGTCTTGCCACGCCTGCAAAGCCGCCATGGCCTTAACAAGAGTGAGATCAATGATCTGGTTGACAGTCTCTCGCTTCTGGCCGAAACGGTAGAACCCGAACTCGGTTTGCCGGAGTCCGCCCTGCGCGATGCCAACGACCAGCCCGTGTTGGCAACCCTGCTGGCTGCACGCTCTGCATCAGGCGCGAGCTACCTGGTCACTGGCGACAAAGACCTGCTGGCCCTGGCGGAGCGCTATCCCGTCGTCACGCCCGCCAGGTTTTGGGAACTCCACGGGAGCCTTTGAAGCACTGCGATTTCAGGTCTCGAGCGCAGACAGCGGCTTCCAACGGTTCAGCACAGCAATTCCAACGGGTTCAAAGTCCGCCACGATACGCCTCAAAACGGTCATGCCATGCACCAATGCAGTCGCAGCAATAAGCCCATCGTGAACCGGGCGTGGGTTTGGCACGTGCAGGCGGGCGCTGCGCTGTGCGACTGCAACGTCCACGTTCAGGATGCGTTCATTTAAAGCGGGAAAGACATGGTCATTCAGCCAGGCCCGCAATATCGAGCAGGTACATCAAGACAAATCCGCCGACTGCGCCAGGTCGCTCAGGTTGGGAAGCACCAGTTCAATATCTGCCGCGCCAGGCATCGCCAGCAGGCTGACTGTCAGGCACGCTCAGGCGCAATCATCTCTGCATAGTCATACAACGCACCCAAAATTTTTTCACCACGTTCGTCTGCCGTCTCCGACAGCTTATCGATCTCGGCAAACAGGCCTTCAATCGTGCGGGCACCTTCGACACCGTCAAACAGGCGCGCGGCTCGGTGTTCTTCCCAGCGCGCGCGTTCGTCCGGCGTTAGCCCTGCTCCAAAATTGCGCGCGCGGTAGCGGAACACCAGCTCCTCCAGGCGCGGATCGTCAAACGCGCTGCGCTTGCTGGCAAGTTTGTCGCCAGACAAGCCGCGCAGTTCATTGAGCCTGCGCCGGTCTGCGTTGCCGATGAAGCCGCCATACAGGTCTTCATCCACATCGGGTGTGGCTTCTTTGGGGTGCTGGAACACCTCGGGCCAGATGCCGCTCATGTCGGGCAGGCCGGATGCCAGTGCCGCGTTTTGCAGTTGTGCATCAAGGTTCAACCCCCAGCGCTCGGCCATGGCAGGTGACAGCACCTTCAGGTTGCCCATCACCATGGGTGACTTGTTCAAATGGACGGTTTTAATCGGCAATCGGGTCATGCCGTCCGGTAGGTCATCGCTGCGGGTGAACATGCGAAGACGTATTTCATCGACGTTGAGGGTGGCAAGCTCGCGCGGGTCGTGGGCCAGGTCCCAGGCGATCAGTTCGTTTTTATTGGTGGGGTGCATGGCCAGTGGCCACATCAAGGCCAGGCAACCGCGCTTGGCCGGGAACATGCCGGAGATGTGAATAAATGGCCTGGCTGTGGCCACGGTGGTGGGCAGGCCCAGCTCGGCGGCCACGCGGTCTTTTTTGTGCAGGCTCAGGCCGAAGTCGAAGAGCCGGGACTGCTTCTCACGCAGCAGCCGCGCCAGAGCGATGGTGGCGCGCACGTCGCTTAAGGCATCGTGGGCGGCTTCGTGGGCCAGGCCGTTAGCGGCGGACAAATCCGTCAGCTTGAAACTGGCTTTGAAATCATTCTTGCCGTCGCCGTTTTCATCCAGTTTGGTCGGCCAGTGGATGCCTTCAGGCCGCAGCGCATAAGCCGTGCGCACCACGTCCATCAAGTCCCATCGGCCACAGTTGTTTTGCCACTCGCGCGCATACGGGTCAACAAGCGAGCGCCAGAACATGAAGCGCGTGATCTCGTCGTCAAACCGGATGGTGTTGTAGCCCACGCCAATTGTGCCGGGCTGGCTCAACATCTGCTCAATCTGTGCGGCAAACAGATGCTCGGGCAAGCCTTTTTCCAGGCACAACTGCGGCGTGATGCCGGTGATCAGGCACGACTGTGGGTCGGGCAGAAAGTCGTTGGCCGGCTGGCAGTACAGCATGACCGGCTCGCCAATCTCTTTCAGTTCGGCATCGGTGCGGATGGCTGCGAACTGCGCCGGCCGGTCACGCCGCACGTTGATGCCAAAAGTTTCGTAGTCATGCCAGAGGAAAGTGTGGCCTTGAGAAGTTGAATCTGTCATGCTTGGGTCGTCAAATTGGGCTCTAGCCCTTGTCTAACATGCATATGTAGCTATCAATAATATAATATTCTGCTAACCTACCGGCGTCGCGCAGACCGCACACCGCCCAGGTCCTGCACCATGCCCAGCACCTTTTGCAGGCCGCCGGAATCGGCCACTTCCACCGTGAACGTCATCCACGCCGTGCCTCTGACGGATTGGGTCTGCACGCCAATCACGTTCATTTTTTCCTTGGTGAACACTTCAGAAATATCGCGCAGAAGGCCCTGTCGGTCAGCCGCTTCTATCGCCACGTCAACCGGGTAAACCGCGCCGTCAATGGCTTTTGTCAAGCCCCACTCCACATCAATCAGGCGCTCGCCATTTTTGGCGATCATCTCGCGCAGGTTGGAGCAATCGGAGCGGTGCACGCTCACGCCTTTGCCGCGCGTGACGAAGCCGCAAATGTCATCCGGCGGCGCGGGCTTGCAGCATTTTGCCAACTGCGTCATGAGCGAATCAACGCCCACCACCAGCAGGCCGCCCTTGCTGGAGGGGTCGGTGTTCTTGGGCTTTCTGAGATGCGGTACGTCGTCTTGCGTGGCGGCTGGTTCTGGCGGGCGCAGCAGCACCTCGATGCTGCGCAGCGATAACTCGTCTTTGCCGACCACCTCAAACAAATCGTCAGCCGAGTTGAAGCCCAGTTGGCCCGCCAGGTCATCGAGCTTGATGGCGGTTTTACCCTCGCGCTGCAGCAGTTTTTCAACGGCTTCGCGGCCCTTGGCCACCGTCTCGTGCATTGCCAGCGCATTGAACCAGGCGCGCACCTTGGCGCGGGCGCGGTGGCTGACCAGATAGCCCAACTCGGGGTTGAGCCAGTCGCGCGACGGGCCGCCCTCTTTGGCCACCGTCACTTCAACCGTCTGACCGTTTTTAAGCGGCGTGTTGAGCGGCACCATGGCCCCATCCACCCGCGCGCCCCGGCAGCGGTGGCCCAGGTTGGTGTGCACGCTGTAGGCAAAATCAACCGCCGTGGCGCCTTGCGCCAGTTCCACAATCGCGGCATCCGGCGTGAGCACATAGATGCGGTCATCAAAAGAGACTTGCTGCGGCTGCCCTGCATCCCGCCCAGCCTCCCGGCCCGAATTCCCGCCTTCATCCGAACCGGCACCCGCACCCGACAGGTCCCGCTCCCAAGCCAGCAACTGGCGCAACACCGCAATCTTGGCGTCGTATTCGCCGCTGGCCGATACACCCGCATACCCTTTGACGCCTGCCTCCTTGTAAGCCCAGTGCGCCGCCACACCGTGCTCGGCGTGGTCATGCATGGCCTGCGTGCGGATCTGGATCTCGATGGGTTGCGCTGATGCGCGTCCCGCTGCCGGGCCGCCCCAAAGCGGGACAGCCCCCGCGGGGGGCAGCGACCCCTGTAAGGGTGGAGCGTGGGGGTCATACTCCCGTACCACCGTATGCAGCGACTGATAGCCATTGGCTTTGGGCTTGGCGATGTAATCATCAAACTCATTGGCTACCGGCTGGAACCGGCTGTGCACCCAACTCAGGGCGGCGTAACAGTCAGGCACAGTGGCCACCACAATGCGCAGAGCGCGGATGTCATACACCTGCTCAAACCCCAGCGACTTGCCCCGCATCTTTTTCACGATGCTGTAGATGTGCTTGGGGCGGCCCTGCACGGTGGAGGCAACGCCCTCGGCCTTTAGCTGCGCCTCAAGCCGCGCGCGCAATTGCTGCACATAGGCTTCGCGCCCGACGCGTTTTTCGTCCAGCAGCCGGGCTACCTGCTGGTAGGTGTCGGGCTCCAGAAAACGGAATGACAGGTCTTCCAGCTCCCACTTGATTTCCCAGATGCCAAGGCGGTTGGCCAGCGGCGCAAACACCTGCAATGATTCACGCGCCAGGCTGGGCGGCACTGGCAGCTTGGTGGCAGCGTAGTGCCGCAAAGTTTGCAAGCGCGACGCCAGGCGCAGCATCACCACCCGCAGGTCTCTTGAGAACGCCAGCAGCATCTTGCGCACATTCTCGGTCTGCGCAGCGGCGCTTTGCGCCATGGGCATGGGCGTTGCCGAGCGGTTACCGGCGCTTTGCAGGGCGCGCGCCTGGCGCTGCACCCGCACCAGTTTGGTCGTCTCCATGGCCAGCGCGGCAAAGTTGTCGCCAAAGGCTTTGGCAATCACATCCTGCGGCTTGTTCAGGTGGTCACAGACGTACACCAGGTAGCTGGCAGCCTGCATGGCCTCGGAGCCGCCAATGGTCTTCAGGATGGCGGCCACTGCATCAGCGTGCGCCAGTGTGTTTTCGCCCGTGTCCAGCGTTTCGCTGGCGATCAGCGGCTCGGCGAAGGCACGGGCACGCACCAACGCATTCGCCTGCCCGGGCAGGTCAAGCGCAGTGGCCGCAAGCAACTGCGCGGGCCGCGACGCTTGTTTTGCGCTGCCCGACGCGTCGGGCGCAAGGCTTTTCATGCAGAGACCACCAAACTGTCTAGCCCAACAGAAAGTCGGTGACGGTGTCGACCTGGTCTTGCGCAATGAAAGTCGGCGCATGGCCTACGCCGTCAAACTCCACCAGGCGCGCCTTGGGGCCGCGCTGCGTCATGGCGAGCGCCGTCTGCGGCGAAAGCAGGTCAGACTCAGCGCCGCGAGTCACCAGGGTCTGCGCGGTAATCGTGTCGTACAGAGCCCACAGGCTCGCCTGTCCCTGCGCGGCGGCCTCCCGCGTCACCGCGCGAAACGGCACGGCAATGGCCGGGTCGTAGTGCAGATCAACGCCGCCCTGGGGATCGTCCGCAGGCTTGACCATGTGCCGTGAAAGGTCCAGCCATTGCGCGGGTGTGTGCGGCCCAAAACCGGTGGAGATGATCCACATGGCCTGCGCGGCCTGCTCCAGGGAAGCGAAACGCGGCGCGTTGCCCACGTTCAGACCGATGCGCTGGATGGCTTCCCACTCCAGGGTGGGACCGACGTCGTTGAGCACCAGCTTGCGCACCTGGGTGGGGGCCGGCCCCGGTACTTCAGGGGCAGGGACAGGCGCCCCTCCCGACTTTTGAGCTGCAGCCATGAAACCCAACTGTGCGCACACCACCATGCCAATCAGCCCGCCCATGCTGGTGCCAACCCAGTCCAGCGTGGCGGGCTTGATCTGTGCCAGCATGGGCAGCATGTCGGCCGCATAGTTTGGAATCTGGTAGCCCATGGGGTCTTTGAGCCAGTCGCTTTGGCCCCGGCCCACCACGTCCGGGCAGACCACGCGAAGCGGGTGGCCGACATTTTCAGCCCGGGCGCACAGGGCCTGGGCCAGCACGTCAAAATCGCGCCCCTGGCGTGACAGACCATGCACGCAGACAACCACGTGGCCCGCCGCCGGGTCGCCCCACTGCCAGTAAGCCATGCGGTGACCGCCTGTGGCATCGGGGCAGGCAATGAAATTAAGGCTGGGTTCGAGCATAGTGCGTGGAGTCGCTGGAGGGTTGGTGGTTGGTGGTTGGTATCGTAGTTCAATCCCGGGCCAACCTCGCCTGCTGCACTGCTTGACCCCTGCGCTTGACTACCCTGCTGACCACTCTGGCAAATGCGCCACGTCCGCAGCAGGCCGCGCTGCTGCCTGCAACCCTGAGCGCGTCTATTTCAGTTGCACCGAGCCAGACACAGTCACCAGCACCGTGCTCTTGCCCGCCTCCACCGGCACCGGTGCATCGCTTGACGCGGCTTTGGCCTCCATTGCCATCATGCGTGGGCGCGGCACAAAGCCCTGGTCGTTGGCATTGACTGCCACTTCGCGCAGCGTGTAGCCGCCAAAGCCAAAGCTCTTGGCGATGGTTTCGGCCTTGGCCTTGAAACGGTCAATGGCAATGCTTTGCGCTTCGCCCTCCACCTTGTTGCGCTGCTCGCGGCTCAGCGAAAAGCTGACATTGCCCATGGTGAGGGTCTGCACCTTGCCCGCTGCCGTGCTGATGCGGGCAAAATCGCGCCCCTCCAGCACCAGCTCTGCGGAACCCTGCCAGCCATTGATCTTGCCGTCGCGGGCGTAGCGTGGGTACAGGCTGAAGTTGCCGGTGCGCACATCCATCTGCCCGGGCTGGGCAGATTTTTTAGCCTCGGCCAGCGCGGCGTCCAGCGCCACCTTGAGCTGGTTTTGCACCGTGCCGGCATCGGGGCCATCGCGCGTGGTGGCCATGCTGATGCTGAGCAAATCCTGCTGCACCTCCACCGAGCCGCTGGCCGATAGCTGCACCACGTTTTGCGGCGGAATTTGCGCGTTTTGTTGAGAAAAAGTACCTGTAGCCCCTGTCAATAGTGCACAAGCAGCTATTATTTTTATATCTACGGATAGTCTGGAAATTTTCAAAACACGCCCTTGTAAAAACTGACCGCTTAAAAAACACACGCCTGAAACTACCCGCGCAAGAACTTGACCGGGTCAAACTTGCCCCGCACCACCAGCTCCGGCGCCACGCCCCACCAGTCCTGCGCGACGGTGGCATAGAGCTGGCGAAAGTCTGTGGTGTAAAACAGGTTCTGCGCCGCATCGAGCCGCGCCAAGTCCGGCACCTGGCCATACAGGCCGCCGCGCACGGCACCGCCTGCGATGAAATGTGGCGCAGCCGTGCCATGGTCGGTGCCGTTCGAATTGTTTTGCCGCGCGCGCCGGCCAAATTCGCTGAAAGTCATCACCAGAGTGCGGTCCCACGCGCCCAGCTCAACCAGTGCGCTTTTCAGAGCGGCCATGCCTTCGCCCAACTGGCGCAGCAGGTTGGCATGGCTGCCGGGCTGGTTTTGATGCGTGTCAAAGCTGCCCAGCGTGAGCATGATCACCGGCACGCCGGCCTTGCCCCTTTGCGATGCCACGACCTGGGCCGCAGCCCGCACGCCATTGCCCAACTGGTCCTGGAGAAATTCGGTGGTGAAGTTGAATTTGTCACCACGCAGGCCCTGGGCTGCCATGCTGATGTCGCCTTCCACTTTCAGCAAGTGGTGCAGCGCCGCGTTGCCATTGGCCAGCACGGGCGTCTGGGCGGCAAAACGCGCCTGGTTCACAAACGCCTCGGGGTTGTTCAGCGTAACGGCGCGTGCGCCCGCCAGTGGCCCCAGGTCGCTGCCGCCAATCAGCACACCTTCTGCGGTGAAATTGGCCTGCCTGGCGTACCCGGCCTTCATGGCGCGGGCGACCCAGCCTTCGTCCAGGTATTCGTTGGCTTTGGACGATGTCTCCCAAATCTCGATGGAGCGAAAGTGCGACAGGTTGGGGTTGGGGTAGCCCACGCCCTGCACGATGCCGAGCTCGCCTTTTTCCCACAGCGGCAGCATCGCCTTGAGTTCGGGGTGCAGGCCCACGCGTGCATCGATCTTGATGACCTCATCGGCCTTGATGCCAATGCTGTTGCGAAGCGCGTAGTACGCCGGGTCGGCATACGGCACCACGGTGTTGAGGCCGTCGTTGCCGCCTTTGAGCTCAATCAAAATGAGGATGCGTTCGGCCAGGCTGCTGGCGCGCTGGCCCACGCCTTGCGCCCAGCCTGGGGCATGGCTGCCCAGCAAGGCAAGGCCCGTCGTGAGCGCCGTGGTGTTCAGTGCCGCTGCACCAGAAGCACCCAGGAAGTTTCTGCGTTTCAAGCGGATGACTCCAATTTTTTGGTCTATTTCAGCTGGTACGCCGGGTCCAGCGTCAGGCTGCGCAGGTAGGCCACGCCCACCGTGCCAGGCGATATTATTTGCGTAGCATCAGAGCCAATGACAACAAGGGCCAGACGCTTTTTTAGCGCATCATTGGGTTCGCTGTCGGCGCGCCCGCCATACGGGGCGAGCCACTTGTCCGGATCAAACGTGATTTTGGCCATGCCCTGCGCCACGCGCATGATGCCATCGCGCCCGAGCAACGCCAGCGCCTGCCGGTTGCTGCCCTGGCCACCCTTGTCGCCCTTTTCTGCGGCAAACTCGGCGCGCATCATCGCCACTGGCCGCCCCGCCGGACCCATGCCCATACCGGACGCCAAAGGTGCCATTTTTGATTCACCCTGAAACTCCACCGCGCGGAAAAGCTGCTCGGTGAACCGCTTGCGCTCCAGCAAGGTGGTGGCGTTGATCCACTCGGTGTAGCCGGGCCAGCCTTTCACATTGGGCGGCACCAGCAGGTTTTGCCCCAGTTGCGCGGACTTCAATGCAAACGGCATTGCGTCGGTGTAGCTGAAGCCAAACTGGCGCACGGTTCCCACTACCAGGTCGACCGGGGATTTGACCAGGCTGCCGGCGTTGTCCGCCGCCCAAAACGCATCGGTCAACAGCAAATCGCGCAGCGCCGTGCTGATGTCGTAGCCGCTGGCGCGAAAACGCTGGGCGATCAGCGCGACCTCTTTGGCATCGGGCATGGGGGAGACGAATTCTTTCCACAGTTTACCCACGATGAAGCGCGCCGCAGCGTCTTGCGCCAGCATCACGTCCAGCACAGCGTCGCCGTCAAAATTGCCGGTCTGGCCCAGCACAGTTTTGGCAGCGGTGTCATGGAACGCCGGGCGGAAACGGAAGCTGAAGCTGTCGCGCTCGATGCTCCAGCCGGTGAAGGCGCGTGCTGCTTCGCGGATGTCCTGCTCAGAGTAACCGCCGCCATTGCTGGCCTCGCCCAGGGTGAAAAGCTCCATGACTTCGCGCGCAAAATTCTCGTTGGGCGCTTCGCGGCGCGAGTTGGCGCCGTCAAGGTAGACCAGCATCGCGGGGTCTTTGGCCACGACATGCAGCAGCGTGGCAAAGCTGCCCAGGGCGTTGGCGCGCAGCAACTGGTGCTGGTTCCACATGGCCTGGGAGCGGATGACTTTTTGCTGCGAGGTGGCAAAGTGGTTGTGCCAGAACAGCGTCATGCGCTCCTGCAACGGCGCGGGGGACTCGATCATCTCCTGCATCCACCAGGTTTTGAGGTCCAGGCCCTCGCGCTGCTGCTGCTGGCGCATGGCCTGCTGCTCTTCCTTTGTTTTAAGGAAAGCGTAGGGGATGGGCGGGGGCTGGCCCACAAAGTCGGGCGCCGGATGGATGGTTTTGGATGCCTTGGCCCCGGCCAGCGTTTTATCGACCACGGCCTGTGCGCTTTGCCCGGTGATGGCATCCACCTCGGCCTGGGTGGGTGCAAAACCGGTGCGTATCAAAAAATGCCGGGCCTGCTCGGGTGCGAGCCGATTTGGAGCAGCATATAGGGCGCTAGCCCACGTCAATAGTGAATACAGCGCTACTTTTTTAATATTAATCATGGTTTGGCAAGTTCTGCCTCGCGGCGTTGCTGGCGCAGTTGCTGGCGCATCTCATCCCGCTCCTGCGCAGTGAGGTGGCGGCCGACGAGCTTGGCCTCGATCGCATCGTCACTCTTTTTACGCTGCGCCAGGGCAGAACGAAGGGCGTTGCGCCGTTGCGCTTGCTGTGCTTGCTGTGCTTTTGTGTCGCTGGCTTTCTCGGTCGCTCTCTCGGTGCTTTTCTCGGCCTTTGTTTCGAGCGCCGCCACGGCTTGCGCAGGCAGCTGCAGCAAGACCAGCGCAAGGCACAGCAAAAATCCTGAATTATTCATGGTGACAATACAACGCCAAAGTCTCCTGTTAAGACCACATTGTTTTCCCCAGTGGCCTGGGCGCAGCCGCAACATTTGTAACATACTGTCAAACAATGGGCAAAACGGCGCGTTTTCACTCGTCACCCTGCAAAATTGGCGCTGTTACAAATTCAGGACGAAAGGCAATATGACCCAAACCTCAAGCCGCATTGACAAGATCATGGTCGTTGACGACGACGCCCGCATCCGCGACCTGCTGCGCCGCTACCTGACGCAGGAGGGTTTTGAAGTTTTGCAGGCCGAAGACAGCAAGACGCTGAACCGCATCCTGCTGCGCGAAACCGTTGACCTGATTGTGCTGGACTTGATGATGCCGGGGGAAGATGGCCTGTCGATCTGCCGGCGCCTGCGCGCTGCCAATGACCGCACGCCCATCATCATGCTCACGGCCAAGGGGGAGGACGTGGACCGGATTGTGGGCCTTGAAGTGGGTGCCGACGATTATTTGAGCAAACCTTTCAACCCGCGCGAACTGCTGGCCCGGGTCCACGCAGTTCTGCGCCGCCGTCCGGTGATGGAAGCCCCCGGGGCGCCCTCCAGCGAAAACGAGAACATCAGTTTCGGACCTTTTTCGTTCGATCTGGGTGCCCGCACGCTGCGCAAGGACGGCGAAGAATTGGCGCTGACCACGGGTGAATTTGCCATGCTCAAGGCGCTGGTGCGGCATCCGCGCCTGCCGCTGTCGCGCGAAAAACTGGCCCAGCTGGCACGCGGGCGCGAGTTTGAGCCGTTTGACCGCAGCCTGGACGTGCAGGTGTCTCGCCTGCGCAAGCTGGTTGAGGTGGATGCCGCCACGCCGCGCTACATTCAGACGGTGTGGGGCGTGGGTTATGTATTCGTTCCGGATGGCACGGGCGAAGCACGTTGAAACTGTGACTGGCGCGATAGGCGTCAATATTCTTGCGCAACGCTGACATCACCCCCGCTGACTTCAGCGGCCCCATGCCCCTGGAAAACCCGGCTGCAGCGCTGGCACCCGCGCGGCGCCTGGGCTTTGGTTTGAGCCTGTTTTGGCGCACCTTCTTTTTGCTGGCGCTGCTGCTCTTGGGCAGCATTGCCGCGTGGCTGCAAACGCTGCGGGCACTTGAGTTCGAACCCCGCGCCGTGCAGACCGCCCAGCAGATTGCATCGCTCGTCAACCTGAGCCGTGCAGCGCTGATTCACTCCGACGCCATAGCCCGCGTCTCGCTGATCAAGACCATGACCGACCAGGAGGGCGTGCGGATTTTTCCGCGCGAACCGACTGACACCTTTGAGCCTTTTGACAATGACGACCTGAGCCAGCGCATCGCCCGTGAGCTCACCGCCCGCCTGGGGCCAGGCACCGTAGTGGCCAACCGGGTGAACAAGGAAGACGGGCTTTGGGTCGGCTTTGCCATTGAGGAAGACGGCTACTGGATGCTGACTGACCGCTCGCGCCTGCGCCCGGCAGGTGGCCCCACCTGGGTGATCTGGCTGATCACGGCGGCCGCCCTGTCATTGGCTGGCGCGGCGCTGATTGCACGGCTGATCAACCGCCCGCTCAAGCAGCTCTCTTTCGCCGCCAGCCGCGTGCGTGACGGCGACCTGAGCGCCAGCCATCTGGACGAGCAGGTGGCCACCAGCGAAATCCGCGAAGTCAACATCGGCTTCAACCGCATGGCGCAAAAGCTGTCAAAGATCGAGCAGGACCGCGCCATCATGCTGGCCGGGATTTCTCATGATCTGCGTACGCCGCTGGCCCGGCTGCGGCTTGAGACCGAGATGAGCGTGTCTGACCAGGAGGCGCGCGACCACATGGTGGCCGACATTGCCCAGCTGGACGCCATCATCGACAAATTTCTGGACTACGCCCGCCCGGACCATGTCAGTCTGAGCCCGGTGCGGCTGCGGGACGTGATCGAGAGCTGCATTTATTCTGTGCGGGAACAGGTTGACCTGCAAATCAACGTGGAGGTCAGCCCCGATCTGGTGGTGCTGGCAGACGAGGTGGAGCTGGGCCGCGTCATCACCAACCTACTGGAGAATGCGCGCCGTTACGGCAAGACAGTGGACAGTGGCATTGCGGTGATTGACATTGCTGCGCGCGCGCGCGACGCCTGGGTGCTGTTCAAGCTGCGCGACCACGGCATGGGTGTGCCGCACGAAAACATTGCCAACCTGACCAAGCCCTTTTTTCGCGGCGACGCCGCCCGCACGGCAGCCAATGGCGCGGGCTTGGGGCTGTCAATTGTCGAAAAAACCGTGCAGCGCATGGGCGGCAAGTTTGCCTTGACCAACACCAGCACGGGCGGGCTGGCGGCTTATATCAAGCTGAAGAAAGCGGACGTGAAACTGGCGAAACCCGACATCAAGCTGGCGCTGCCAAAGTTGGCTGCCAAATCATGACGATGGCGCGCGCCTCCATGGCCAGGCCCTCGCCCACCGGGCCGAGTTTCTCGGCTGTTTTGGCCTTGACGTTGACTTGGCTGCAGTACAGGCCCAGCACCTGCGCAATGCACATGCGCATGTCTGCAATGTACGGGGCCAGGCGCGGCGCCTGTGCGATCACCGTGCTGTCCACGTTGCCGATCTCAAAGCCTGCCGCGCGCACGCGCCGCGCTGCCTCGCCCAGCAGCACGCGGGAATCCGCGCCCTTGAAGTTGGCATCGGTATCCGGGAAATGCGTGCCAATGTCGCCCAGGCCAGCGGCACCCAGCAGCGCATCGGTGATGGCGTGCAGCAGCACGTCGGCATCGGAATGGCCCAGCAGGCCCAGGTGGTAAGGAATGTGCACGCCGCCGATGATGAGGGGTCGGTCCGCCACCAGCGCATGGATGTCCCAGCCTTCGCCTATCCGTGGCGTGACCGGGTGCATGGCGCGGGGCATGACGGCGGCCTTGCCAGGTGCTGATGCAGGCTGCAATGCTGGGTGATGCGTTGGGCTTTTTGTCATGGTGGGGCGGGTTGGCGGCGGGTTGTCATAAGGGGCGTAGATGATGCGCCGTCATGTCAAGGATAGTCGTAGGGCATGACGCCCAAGCGCACACCCAGCGCTGGGCCGTCATCCATCGCCCGGGCGCGCAGCACCGCCTCGGCCAGTGCGAAATCTTCGGGGTAGGTGACTTTAAAGTTCAGCGCGCTGCCCGGCACCAGCTTGGGTTTGAGCCCGCTGGCTTCCATGGCGGTGGATTCATCCGTCACCTCCAGCCCGGCCTCGGCCGCCGCTGCCAGCGCCGCCAGCAGCGGCCCAATGCGGAACATCTGCGGCGTCTGCGCCAGCCATTTGTCGCTGCGGTTGATGGTGCCGGCCACGCGGCCTTGCGCTTCGCTTTTGAGCGTGTCGGGCAATGCGTGGGCCAGCAGGCCGCCGACGTCATCGCTCAGGCAGGCGTCAATCAGGGTCTGGATTTGAGCAGGCGTTATCAGGCATCTGGCGGCGTCATGCACCAGCACCCAGTCTTGCGCATCTGCGCCCAGCCAAACCAGGTGTTTTATACCATTAAATACGCTCTTAGCCCTAGTGGAGCCTCCATAGTTAGCTATTATTAATGAAGTAATCGAGAATTCAAGGCGGGTTAGCGGCGCAGCCTGCAACGTACCGAAAAACCGGTCCTGTGCAGCCACTACCACCAGCGTGCTGGCAATGCCCGCAACCCCTGCGAACGCGGCCAACGTGTGCAGCACCATGGGCCGCCCAGCCACGTTTTGGTACTGCTTTGGCAGGCTGGTCTGCGCGCGGCTGCCAGTGCCTGCGCATGGCACCAGTGCCCAGATGCGGGGGGCAATGGCCGACGGGTTGAGTGAAGTGCTTGTGGGGGCTTTGTCGGGCGCACTTTCGGGGTTAAAGGTCATGGGTCATGCGCATCGGTTGAGGCCCATTCTAAAATGGCCTCAACCACCCCCTCCCAAACCGGCAAGGGGGATTTTCTATTTATGCATCGCTTATTACTTCGGTTTTCTTGACATTCATGGATTTACCCAAACTCACCGTTGGCAAACGTTTCACCCTGCCCCGCCCTGTGGGCTCTGCCGATGCCTTGCAGCTGGCGCAATTGGGGCTGCGCGAAAAAGCCAGCGGCAAGCTCACGGCCATTGTCACGGCCGACGCCACCGACGCCCAGCGGCTGATTGACGAGATGGCGTTTTTTGCGCCCGGTTTGCGCACCGCCCTGTTCCCTGACTGGGAGACCCTGCCCTACGACACTTTTTCACCGCACCAGGATTTGATAAGCGAGCGCCTGGCCACGTTGTGGCGAATTTCGCAGCGCAGCAAAGACACCGGTGCGGATGTGGTCGTCATCCCCGCCACCACCGCGCTGTACCGGCTGGCACCGCCGAGCTTTCTGGCGGGCTACACGTTTCACTTCAAGGTCAAGCAAAAGCTGGACGAGGCCAAGCTCAAGGCGCAGCTCACCTTGGCCGGCTACAGCCATGTGACGCAGGTGGTGAGCCCCGGTGAATACGCGGTGCGCGGCGGGCTGATCGACCTGTTTCCCATGGGCAGCCCGGTGCCCTATCGCGTCGATTTATTTGACGACGAGATTGACAGCATCCGCACCTTTGACCCCGACAGCCAGCGCAGCCTGTACCCGGTACCCGAAGTGCGCCTGCTGCCCGGCCGCGAGTTCCCCATGGACGACGCAGCCCGCGCCAAATTCCGCAGCCGCTGGCGCGAATTGCTGGAAGGCGACCCGACCAAAAGCCGCATCTACAAGGACATTGGCAATGGCGTGGCCACGGCCGGCATTGAGTATTATTTGCCGCTGTTTTTTGACGACACGGCCACGGTGTTTGACTATCTGGGCACGGACGCTACGCTAGTGCTGCATGGCGACCTGGAGCCCGCCTTCCAGCGCTTTTGGCAAGACACCAAAGACCGCTACCGCCTGGTGCAGAGCGACCCGGAGCGACCCGTGCTGCCGCCCGAGGCGCTGTTTCTGGGGACCGAGCAGTTTTATGCGCGCGCCAATGCCCATGCGCAGTTGGCGATCAGAGCCCAGGTGGAATCTGCCTACGCAGAATTCGAAACCCTGCCGCCTCTCACCGTGGTGCGTGGCGCTGAAGACCCCCTGGCACGCCTGAAGACCCACACAAGAAACACGCAACAGCGCGTGCTGGTGCTGACCGAAAGCGATGGCCGCCGCGAAAGCCTGCTGGATTTTCTGCGTGCGTCACAACTCAACCCGCCGGCCTTCGATTCCTTGGCCGAGTTTCAGGCCAGTGATGAGAAATTGGGCATCGCCACGGCCGCCTTGATGATCGGCTTTAGTTGGCTGGAGACTGACGGCTCGCATGGCGCGGGCATCGACTTCGTCACCGAGACCGAACTGTTCGCCGCTGGCCCCGTCACGCGCCGCCGAAAAAAGCAGGAGCAGGTGAGCGACGTTGAGGCGCTCATCAAAGACCTGAGCGAGCTCAATCTGGGCGACCCGGTGGTGCACTCGGCCCACGGCATTGGCCGCTACAAAGGCCTGGTCAATCTGGATCTGGGCAACAAGCTGGCCAATGGAGAGCCAGAGATTCAGGAATTCTTGCACCTGGAGTATGCGGACAAAGCCACCCTCTACGTGCCCGTCAGCCAGTTGCAGCTCATCAGCCGCTACACCGGCGTGAGCGCCGATGAAGCGCCGTTGCACCGCCTGGGCAGCGGCCAGTGGGAAAAAGCCAAGCGCAAGGCGGCCGAGCAGGTGCGCGACAGCGCCGCCGAGCTGCTAAACGTCTACGCGCGCCGCGCGCTGCGCGAGGGCCACGCCTTCCGCTACTCGCCCGGTGACTATGAAAACTTTGCCAACGACTTCGGCTTTGAAGAAACCGCCGACCAGAAGGCTGCCATCCATGCGGTCATTCAGGACATGATCAGCCCGCGCCCGATGGACCGTCTCATCTGTGGCGACGTAGGCTTTGGCAAGACCGAGGTCGCCCTGCGCGCCGCTTTCATTGGCATCACCGGCGGCAAGCAGGTGGCGTTTCTTGCCCCCACCACACTGCTGGCCGAGCAACATTTTCAAACCTTGACCGACCGCTTCAGCAAATGGCCGGTGAAGGTGGCCGAGGTCTCGCGCTTCAGGTCTGCCAAAGAGATCACGGCGTCGATGAAAGGCATTGCCGACGGCACAATTGACATTGTGGTGGGCACCCACAAGCTGCTGAGTGAATCAACCAAGTTCAAGGACCTGGGCCTGCTCATCATTGACGAAGAACACCGTTTTGGCGTGCGCCACAAAGAGGCCATGAAGGCCCTGCGCGCCGAGGTCGATGT
>JANYJD010000162.1 GCA_025358555.1 Rhodoferax sp. | reverse complement strand
GCCCCCACGGTCGCCCACTGCGTGTGGCTCCCTGCCCCCCGAGGGGGCCGCATTTCGCCTAGGGGCGGCCCGTCGGCGAAACAGTCCCCCACGGTCGCCCACTGCGTGTGGCTCCCTGCCCCCCGAGGGGGCCGCATTTTGGCTTGGGGCGGCCCGGCGCCAAAACATCAGGCACACATCATGAACAATTTGCTGATTGAAGCCCACAACCTGAACACCTATTACGGTGCCAGCCACATCCTGCGCGGCATTGATTTTGTCGTGGGCCAGGGCGAGACCCTCGGCCTGATGGGGCGCAACGGCATGGGCAAAAGCACCCTGCTCAAAAGCCTGATGGGCCTAGTCAAACCGCGCGGCGGCAGCGTGCACATCATGGGCAAAGACATGACCGGTCGTGCGCCCTATGAAATCGCCCAACTCGGCATTGCCTACGTGCCCGAAGGCCGGGGCATTTTTGCCAATCTGAGCGTTGTTGAAAACCTGAAGATGGCGGCGCGGCCTGGCCGGGAAGGAAGCGGCGTGGGCGGCGCAGGCCGCAGGCAAGACTGGACTTATGAGCGCGTGCTTGACACCTTTCCGCGCCTGAAGGAACGCCTGGGCCATGGCGGCCAGCAACTGAGCGGCGGCGAGCAGCAGATGCTCACAATAGGCAGAGCACTGATGACCAATCCCGATGTGCTCATCCTCGATGAAGCCACCGAGGGCCTGGCACCCCTGATTGCGCGCGAGATCTGGCGCATCTGCGGTGTGATCCGCGCAAGCGGCATCAGCAGCGTCATTGTTGATAAAAACTGGAAGCATGTCACCCAGATCACCGACCGCAACGTGATTCTGGTCAAGGGCGAAGTGGTGTTTGCCGGCACATCGACCGAACTTCTGGCGCAACCCGGACTGATGGAACGGTACTTGGGCGTTTGACCTCATGAGTGAAAAATCCACGCAGGACAAAGTACAGGACCGGGATGTTGCCCTGGCAGCCCTGGGCGACCGGGTGCGCATGATGCGGGCGCTCAAGGGGATCAGCCGCAAGGCGCTGTCGGGCAATTCTGGGGTATCAGAGCGGCATTTGGCCAACCTGGAGCTCGGCGTTGGCAACGCCTCGTTCATTGTCCTGACACAAGTTGCCCATGCCCTGGGTTGCAGCATCGCAGATTTGACCCATGACGAGGCCCGTTCGTCGCCGGAAAAAATACTGATCAACGCAGTGTTGAACGGCCGCTCCGAGGCGGAGTTGACACGCGCCCGCGTCGCGCTGAGTGAGCTGTTTGGCGAGGCTGGCAACCAGGCCGCGCGGCAGCGCCGCATCGCACTGGTCGGCCTGCGCGGTGCAGGCAAATCGACCCTGGGCCGGATGCTGGCCGACGAGCTGGGCGTACCCTTCGTTGAACTCACCCGCGAAGTGGAGCGCGTGGCTGGCTGCTCGCTCGGAGAAATTCAGAGCCTGCTCGGCCAGGCAGCCTACCGACGCTATGAAAAGCGGGCACTGGAAGAGGTGATCCAGCGCTGCCCGGATGCGGTGATTGCCACCCCCGGGGGCATTGTGTCGGAGCCCGCCACTTTCAAATTGCTGCTGTCGGAATGTTTGACGGTCTGGCTGCAGGCTTCGCCCACGGAACACATGGAGCGCGTGATCGCCCAGGGCGATTTCCGTCCCATGGTGGGCAACAGCGAAGCCATGGAGGACCTCCAACGCATCCTGACCAGCCGTGCCTCGATGTATGGCAAAGCCGCACTGGCTTGGGACACTTCGGGCAAGGAGCTGCCAGAGAATTTCTCGGGACTGCTGAGCTTGCTGCAGCACGCGCGCATGCCCGATTCGACTGACATGACAGACAATTTGCTAAAACATGCACAATAATGCTTGATTTTACAACAAATTGGCAATATAATGCATATTATTAACCAATTGACCAGGAGCAAACAATGAGTGATACCACCGCATTGACACCTGCAGCCGCGCCGCACGTGAACTACCAAACCAGCCCCAGCGCCTACCGCCACTGGAAGCTGGCATTCAACGGCCCGGTGGCCACGCTGTCGGCCGATTTCGACGAAAACGCCGGGCTGCGCCCCGGCTACAAACTGAAGTTGAACAGCTACGACCTGGGCGTGGACATTGAATTCAGCGACGCGCTGAACCGCATCCGCTTCGAGCACCCAGAGGTGCGCACCGTGGTGCTGACCAGCGCCAAGGAAAAGGTGTTTTGCTCGGGGGCCAACATCTTCATGCTGGGTGTTTCCAGCCACGCGTGGAAAGTAAACTTCTGCAAGTTCACCAACGAAACACGCAACGGCCTGGAAGACTCGTCCAAATACTCTGGCCTGAAATTCCTGGCTGCCGTGAATGGCGCGTGCGCCGGTGGCGGTTACGAAGTGGCACTGGCCTGTGACGAGATCATTCTGGTGGATGACCGCTCCAGCGCCGTGAGCCTGCCTGAGGTGCCGCTCCTGGGCGTGTTGCCGGGCACCGGTGGCTTGACCCGCGTGACCGACAAGCGCCATGTGCGCCACGACCTGGCCGACATCTTCTGCACCAGCGTCGAAGGCGTGCGCGGGCAAAAGGCGGTTGACTGGCGGCTGGTCGATGCGATTGCCAAACCCGCCGTGTTCGCTGCCAGGGTGCAGGCGCGCGCCTTGCAACTGGCTGAAAAAAGCGACCGCCCGGCTGGCAAAAAAGGTGTGGCGCTGACGCCGCTGGCCCGCTCCATCGAGGCCGATGCCCTGCGATATGCCCACGTCGCCGTCGAAATCGACCGCGCCAAACGCAATGCAACATTCACTGTCAAGGCTCCCACGGGCAAGCAACCCACCGACATCGCCGACATTGAGGCGGCAGGAGACGCCTGGTACCCGTTGGCCCTGGCGCGCGAGCTGGAAGACGCGATTTTGAACATGCGCACCAACGAGCTCGACATCGGCTGCTGGCTCATCAAAACCGAAGGTGACGCCGCTGCCGTGCTGGCGATGGACGCGACGCTGCTGGCGCATCAAAACCACTGGCTGGTGCGCGAAACCATTGGCCTGATGCGCCGCACCTTCAGCCGGCTGGATGTGTCATCGCGCAGCCTGTTTGCGTTGGTGGAACCCGGCTCGTGTTTCGCGGGCAGCTTTTTGGAACTGGCCCTGGCTTGTGACCGCATCTACCATCTGGCGCTGCCGGACGACGAGGTGCGTGCCCCCAAAATCACCGTAGGCGAAATGAATTTTGGCCACTATCCCATGGCCACCGACCAAAGTCGCCTGCAACGCCGCTTTTACAACGAGCAGCCCGCAATCGAGGCAGTGCGCGCCGTGGTCGGCAAACCGCTTGACGCCGACGCCGCTTTCGCGCTGGGCCTGGTCACGTCCAACCCGGACGACATTGATTGGGCCGATGAAGTCCGCATCGCCATTGAAGAACGCGTGGCCATGTCGCCCGACGCCCTGACCGGGCTGGAAGCCAACCTTCGCTTCAACGGGGTGGAAACCATGGCCACCCGCGTTTTTGGCCGCTTGACCGCCTGGCAAAACTGGATTTTCCAGCGGCCCAATGCAGTCGGTGAAAAGGGCGCCCTCAAGGTTTACGGCAAAGGCGACAAGGCAGGATTTGATTGGAATCGCGTTTGAGCTTGACCCACCCCCTTCCAGGCTCACGGCGTGTAGCCTGTTCCCCCCTCGAGGGGGCGATGCCAGTGGCCCGGCGGAGCCGGTTCCACGGCATCCTTGAATAAGTCACCACTCGCCCGTCCACATCTATCGCTCAAACTATTTACACCAGGAGTTCTTCATGTCAAGCATCAACTACAGCGAAAAAATTCCCAATAACGTCAATCTTGGCGAAGACCGCACCCTGCAGCGTGCGTTGGAGCAGTGGCAGCCCAACTTCATCAACTGGTGGGACGACGTGGGCCCGGAAGGCTCGGTGGACAGCGACGTCTACCTGCGCACGGCAGTGAGCGTTGACCCGCAAGGCTGGGCGCAGTTTGGCCACGTGAAAATGCGCGACTACCGCTGGGGCGTCTTCTTGAACCCCGGATCAAACGAGCGTGAAATCGGTTTCGGCGACCACAAAGGCGAGAAAGCCTGGCAAGACGTGCCCGGCGAGCACCGCGCCAACCTGCGCCGCATCATCGTCACCCAGGGCGACACCGAGCCCGCGTCGGTCGAGCAACAGCGACACCTGGGGCTTACAGCGCCGAGCATGTACGACCTGCGCAACCTGTATCAGATCAACGTCGAAGAAGGCCGCCACCTGTGGGCCATGGTGTACCTGCTGCACAAACACTTTGGGCGCGATGGCCGTGAAGAAGCCGAGGCCTTGCTGGAGCGACGCAGCGGCGATGAAAACAACCCGCGCATTCTGGGTGCCTTCAATGAAGCCACGCCCGATTGGCTGGCGTTTTTCATGTTCACCTACTTCACGGACCGCGACGGCAAGTTCCAGTTGGCCGCGCTGGCCGAGAGCGCGTTTGACCCGCTGGCGCGCACCACCAAATTCATGCTGACTGAAGAAGCGCACCACATGTTTGTGGGTGAATCGGGCGTGTCACGGGTCTTGCAGCGCACTGCGCAGGCCATGAACGATTTGAAAACCGACGACGTGGGCAAACTGCGCGCGGCTGGAGTGATCGACATACCCACCTTGCAGCGCTACACCAACTTCCATTACAGCGTGACGATTGACCTGTTCGGCGCGGACCAGTCCAGCAACGCCGCCACCTTTTACAGCACCGGCATCAAAGGCCGCTATGAAGAGGGCAAGCGCGTGGACGATCACATCCTCAAAGACCAGACCTACAAAATTCTGGAAGCTGTCAACGGCCAGCTCGTCGAAAAAGAAGTGCCCATGCTCAACGCCCTGAACGAGGTGCTGCGCGACGACTTCATCAAGGACTCGGTGGCGGGCGTTGGCCGCTGGAACAAGGTGCTGGAAAAGGCCGGCCTGCCGCACCGCCTGACGGTGCCGCACAAGGCATTCCACCGCAATATCGGCGCATTGAGCGGCGTGAAAGTGTCGCCCGATGGCCGCGTGGTGTCAGAGGCCGAATGGGCTGCAAACGTTGGCAAGTGGCTGCCCACCAACGAAGACCGCGCCTTCGTCGCCAGCCTGATGGGCCGCTGCGTCGAACCCGGCAAATTCGCCAACTGGATCGCGCCGCCCAATATGGGCATCAACAAGCAGGCGGTGGACTTCGAATACGTGCGGTTTAACTAGCCCCACGCTTGTCACTGCGTGTACTGCGCTGCCCACCAAAGCAGCTAATTTTTCCAGGGGCGGCCCGTCGAAAAATTGCCTTTCACAACTTACGGAGTTCACTATGGGCGTGCCTGAATCGGCTGTCATCAAGCAGCACCTGATCGACCCCGAGATCTGCATCCGCTGCAACACGTGCGAGGCGACATGTCCGGTGGGCGCGATCACGCATGATGACCGCAACTACGTCGTCAACGCCGACATTTGCAATTTGTGCATGGCGTGCATTTCGCCGTGCCCAACGGGCTCGATTGACAACTGGCGCATGATGCCGCGCGCCATGGCCTATTCACCGGATGCGCAGTTGACTTGGGACGAGTTGCCCGCCGAACTGACGTCTGAGGAATTGGGTGATGCGGGGGCGGGCGTCGAGAGGTTTGCCGATGCCGATGCCGTACAGGCTTCCAGCACCGCCCCCTCCCGGGAATCAGAAATCAAAGCGGACGGCGGCGCCACTTTCACCAACCTGCAGTTCGGCGCGACTGTGCCACCCTGGTCCGCCGCACATGCGTACACGAACCTGTATGGCCCCAAGGCGGCCGAAAAAACCATCACGGCCACAGTGAGCGGCAATGTGCGAGTGACCGAAGTGGGGCGCACGGCAGGGCATGACTATGACACACACCATGTGGTGCTTGACTTTGGCAACCTGCCGTTCCCGCTGCTCGAAGGCCAGTCGGTTGGCATCATCCCGCCGGGCGTTGACGCCAATGGCCGGCCGCAGCACGCGCGCCAGTATTCCATCGCTAGCCCCCGCAACGGCGAACGCCCCGGCTACAACAACATCTCGCTCACCATCAAGCGGGTGCTGGAAGACCACCACGGCAAACCGGTGCGCGGCGTGGCCAGCAACTACATGTGCGACAGGCAAGTGGGCGACAAAGTGCACGTGATTGGGCCGTTCGGGGCCAGCTTTTTGATGCCGAACCACCCCAGGAGCCACATCGTGATGATCTGCACCGGCACCGGCAGCGCACCGATGCGCGCCATGACCGAGTGGCGCAGGCGCTTGCGCCAGAGCGGCAAGTTCGAGGGCGGCAAGCTGATGCTCTTCTTTGGCGCACGCACGCAGGAAGAACTGCCCTACTTTGGCCCGCTGCAAAACCTGCCCAAAGACTTCATTGATGTCAACTTCGCTTTTTCCCGAACGCCGGGCCAGCCCAAGCGCTATGTGCAGGACGCGATGCGCGAACGCGCACCCGATCTGGGGAAACTGCTGGCAGATGCAAACGCCCACTTTTACGTGTGCGGCTTGAAAAGCATGGAAGAAGGCGTGCTGCTGGCGCTGCGCGATGTGGCGACGCAACACGGGCTGGCCTGGGACACCATCGGCCCCTTGCTCAAAAGAGAAGGCCGGATTCACCTCGAAACGTATTGACGAGCAATCACCGAAAGCACGAAGCGTCGCTGCTCATCTCGGCAAACCACGCATCAATGGCCGCTGCGTCATTCACCGTGCGCAGCGCGAGGTACGCCACCGCAGCCTCGGGGTAGCGCCTCTGCAAAAAATTCAGCCACTGCTTGAGCCGCCCGGCCTGCTGGCGGCGCTCCAGGCGGCTGCAGACGATGCGCCAGAAGTCAGCGATAAAAGGCAACAGCGCTTGCCAGGTGACCCCTTGCGGGCTAAAGAGGCAAAGGGGCTCGGCGGCGGCCGCACCATCGCCTGGTGCTGGCAACGACTCAGCCCGCAAAAAACGGCTGCCGTGCTTGTCTATGGGCCCTTCGCGCTTGATTGCCAGCGCCAACCCCGGATCGGTCACCATGCCGCGCCCCAGCATCAGCATGTGGCAGCCTGAAAGCTCACGCGCCCGTGCGGCGTCTTTCACGTTCCAGATTTCGCCATTGGCGACCACGGGGATGTTGACCGCCGCACGGATGTCGGCAATGCGGTGCCAGTAGGCGGGCGGGCGGTACGCATCTGCCTTGGTGCGGGCATGCACCACCAGCTCGTCAGCCCCAGCCCCGGCGATGGCCAAGGCGCACTCCACCGCGCGCGAATCGTCGTTGAAGCCCAGCCGCATCTTGGCCGACACTGGCATGTGCACAGGCACGGCACGGCGCACAGCGGCGACGATTTTTGCCACCAGCTCGGGATCGTCCAGCAGCGCGGCGCCACCTCCGTGGCGGTTCACCACTTTGGCCGGGCAGCCAAAATTCAGGTCGATGCCGTCCGGCCCCAAAGCGGCCAGGCTTGCTGCATTTTCAGCCAGACACACCGGGTCGGACCCCAACAACTGCGCGCGCACTGGCACACCGGCAAAGGTGCGCCCGCCGTTAAGCAGCTCGGGCACCACGCGGATGAAAGCGCGGTCTGGCAGCAGCGTGTTGGTGACGCGGATGAACTCCGACACGCAGCGGTCAACGCCGCCCACGCGGGTCAAAATGTCGCGCAGCACAAAATCCAGCAGGCCCTCCATGGGAGCGAGGAGCAGGGTCATTTCGAGTCTTGTCTAGATCGTTAAAAATCCGGGAAAACCTGGTTTACTATATATTTAATAGCTACTTATGCACTGTACACGAGGGCTATAGGCCTATTTTCTTCCAATTTAGCCAGTTTAAGTCATTTCAGCGGCTTCATTTGAGCTAGCATAGCTGCCTATGCTGAAAACGCCCTCATCGTTCACATCACTGCTGGCGGCACAAACCCATGCCGCGCCTGTCAATTTCGTTTTTTACGGTGACGAACTGCTGGTGCAGGAACTCGACCTGGCACTGCCGCCGATTGAGGCACTGGCTTGGCCGCAGTTGCGGGCAGCGCAGTTTTATCCGGTGGGTCTCTTGGGCGACCAGTATTGCCAGACCACGTGGCTCGGCCCGGTGGGCAGGCCTGATTTGTCTGGCACAGGCCTTACGTTTCGCAAACTGCGCTCGCTGTTTGGCGTCATGGACGAAGCGCTGCTGTCCGTCGCGGGCCGGGCCTTTCAGATCAGCAACTGGGCGCGCACGCACCGGTTTTGCGGCGCGTGCGGCACACCCACGGTGCACTTGGCGGGCGAGCGTTGTGTGAAATGCCCGGCCTGCGGCTTCATGGCCTATCCGAGGATTTCGCCAGCCATGATGGTGCTCATCCGGCGTGGTGATTCGATTCTGCTGGCACGGCACAAAAACTCACCGGCACCGTTTTTTACTGCGTTGGCAGGGTTTGTGGAAGCCGGCGAATCGGTGGAAGAAGCGATTCACCGCGAGGTGTTTGAAGAGGTGGGCCTGAAGGTGCGCAACCTTGTCTACTTTGGCAGTCAGCCGTGGCCGTTTCCGCATTCGCTGATGATTGCCTACACAGCAGAATACGATAGCGGCGAGATCACCATTGACGAGGCCGAGATTGCCGAGGCGCGCTGGTTTTGGCCGGACGATGCGCTGCCCAAAATTCCGTTTGGCGTGTCGATTGCCAGCGACCTGATCCGGGCGCACTTGCCAGGCACATTGCCAGACACCTTGCCGGACACATCTCCTGGCCAGGTGCGGTCAACCCACAAGCCATGAACTTCATCGTCCTGGGCGCAGGCGCCATCGGATGCTACGTGGGCGGACGCCTTGCGTTGGGCGGACAAAGCGTCACGCTGGTGGGCAGGCCCCGTGTGGTTGACGCGCTGGCCGTGGATGGACTTACGGTGACCGATTTGGATGGATTCAATGCGCACGTGGACGCCACGCGATTGCGGCTTGCGGCGTCGTTGCGAGAAGCCACTCTTGATGGCGATACGGTCGTGCTGCTATGCGTGAAAGGCGGAGCCACCGAGGCTGCTGCGCGGGACATGGCGCAGGTCTGCCGTCCCGGCACGACGGTCGTCTCACTGCAAAACGGTGTGGACAACGTGGCGCGCGTCAAGGCCAATGCGCCGCAGATGAAGGTGCTGGCGGGCATGGTGCCGTACAACGTGGTGCTGCGGCAGGGCCACCAGGGCCACCAGGTCCACCGTGCTACCACGGGCAGCCTGCAAATCCAGCGCACCGGGTTGAGCGAACAGCTTGCATCGGCATTCAACGCAGCCGGTCTGCCCACCGAGCTGTCAGATGACATGCGTGCCGTGCAATGGGGCAAGCTGCTGCTGAATTTGAACAACCCGGTCAACGCGCTGTCTGGCCTGCCGCTACAGGCGCAGTTGCAAGACCATGATTACCGCTGCGTGCTGGCAGATTTGCAGAGCGAGGCGCTGGCCGTGATGGCGCGCGCGGGCATCACACCGGCCAAAGTGGCGGCGGTGACCCCGCGCGTGTTGCCCCACGTGCTGCGCCTGCCCAACTGGCTGTTCACCCGCGTGGCCGCGCGCATGTTGCGCATGGACGCGCAGGCGCGCTCGTCAATGTGGGACGACCTGCAACGGGGCCGCACCACCGAGATCGACGACATGTGTGGTGCCGTGGTGCGGCTGGCGCATGCGCATGGCCGCGCGGCGCCCCTGAATGCACGCATTTGCGAGTTGGTGGCGCAGCACAAAACCGGGCAGCCTGAAAACCGTCAAGGCATGAGCGGGCCGCAGATGCGTCAGGCGTTGCTGCAATGACTGCGATCACTGGCTGCTGCAACGCCAGCGCAGCAGGTACAAACCCGCAGCCGCTGCAAAAGCAGTGCTTTTTTCCCCGGAACCTGGGGCAACCTTTGTGAACTAGCGCCAGCCATTTGCCGTCCATCTTTCAACCTAGAGGAGAACCCCCATGACCGTCAACGTCGCCATCGATCTCGGCTATGAATTTGAAGTCAAGGCTAAAGCGGTCGACGTGTTTGCCGTGCTGTCAGACGTGCCAAGCTCGGCCAGCTTTTTCCCCAAAGTGGACAAGCTGGTGGACATGGGCGGCGGCACCTACCGCTGGGAGATGGAAAAGATTGGCGTGGCTTCCATCAAGCTGCAAACCATTTATGCGTCCAATTACGTGTCCAACAAATCCAAGGGCACGGTGGTGTGGACGCCGGTGAAAGGCGAAGGCAACGCGCTGGTCTCGGGCAACTGGAAGATCAAGGACAACAAGAAATCCACACACCTCACGTTGCAGATCAATGGCGACTTGTCCATCCCCCTGCCGGGCCTGATGAAGATGGTGGTGGTGCCGGTGGTGGAAGGCGAGTTTGAGAAGATGGTCGAGACCTACATTGCCAATCTGACGAAGAAATTTGGCGGTGAGGTTTGACCAGCTTTTAGTCGGTTTTCGGTTGCGAACCTTTACCCAACGGCATCGGGTTATACCGGTTATAAAAGTATCTTGAGTAGAGGCCTCTGCCGACCCGATGCTGTCGGCCCGCGCAGCGCCGTATGCGATATCCCTGGGGCGCCGTCTGGTGGAAGGTGCCAAGCAGTAGAGCAAGGCCGCGCCACGCGCAGGAAGATGCGCAGCGCCTTCCGCCCGGACCTGCGCCTTGAGTTCCCATTGCCCTAAAGATTTTTGAAAAACGTCAGACTTGGCGCAAAAAAGTACTCGCCGCCGCGCATCGTGACGAAATTTGCGAAATTCAGAGTCTTCGTCCCGCCGCCGGTGTCGTCCCATTTGACGGACCAAGTCTGGGCGACGGCTGTGTCCGCACCCTGTCCGATGATGGGGTCCGCACCAACGCCTGCGGAAGGAAATCCCGCATTGTTCGCCCAAGACTGCTGCGTAAACACGAATTGATTCGTCAAATTCGAGTTGTAAGCCATGAACAACAAGCCTACGCCACCCATAGGAAGATCCGGCTTGACGTTCGCATCGAAGTCAGGCAAGTCTTCCGATCCGGGCAGATCCGACGGATGAACGTCTCGGGCCACATCGGTAAACGGGATTCCGCGTCGCGGCATGATGTGCGCCCGTTCCGTTGCGGCTGTGCCGCGCGGGTTGACCTTCCGAATGTGACCATGAAGCGGACATCTGGAGCCAGGATCATTGGTGTAGTTGAAATCATTCGGCGGATTGGCTCCCTTTGCTTCGTCTGATAGCGTCACCGGCGACCCATCCTCAAAGCGGCCCACAACCAGTGCCCCGGCGAGTTCCCGCTGTTCGCTGCCGATTAATCCGAGCGTTGTCGCCAGAATCTGCTCCTGCCGCTTAAAGCCTTGGACGTTCTGCTCGAGCTTGCGGAAAATGAAGTAGCTGCCAAAGCTCACCGTGTCGGCGCCGCCCGCCGGATCCTTGACCAGGGCTGCGTTCAGGCTGAACTCTGGATCCCAACGGGAAGTCCCCGCAGTGGTAGCCTCCCTTTCTATATCCTCTACCAGAAGCAGGGGCTGACTGCGTCCATCGACATAGCCGAAGTGTTCGATTCCATCGTTATGGTGGTTTTTAACGGCGCTGCCGATTTGCTCATGCAGGATGGTCGCACCGCCGCTTTTGAGCAACTTGACAACTTCATCGCGCTTGAACTGCACTTGCCTGCGCTCGTCGTCGCCCACGAGGATCATGCCGTCAATCTGTTGATTGAAGTGCGCTTCCCAATCGGCCGTTTTGTCGCTTACCGCAGCCAAACTTGCAGCGTTGCGCATGCCTTTGTCAAAAAACTGCTTTTCAGTTTTAGGCGCTTGCGCGGTAGCACCCAAAGCGCTGTAGCCTGACGCAGAAAGAAACGCCGCTACAAACGTCAGGCCCGGCTTGCCGCCTTGATGAAACCTGTCGGTATCCCTGAGCTGGCGATCCGCACTCGTGAGGTGGTAGTTGGCAAGCTCCCGCAAAGCGCGCTTCATTTCCAGTTTTTTTGTTGGGTCGATTTTGAAAAAAATATTGACGGTTTCGTCCCGCCCATGACCTTTCAGAATATTTCCCTGCAGGCATTGCAGCATCTGCTGCTCTTCGGCGGAAGCATTCTTCCATGCAAGCGGTTTGGTTAAGACAATGGCCATTGGGGTCTCCTGTGATGGGTGGGCAAATTTGTGCGGGGAAGTGGCGTTATCAAACGTGAAACGTTGGTGAAACCGCCAACCGTTCCCACATACGAGTCAAGCGTAGCGGGTACCACGCCAAGTCCGTTAGGACTATCCCGCCATTCGCTAGGACAATCTTGCGCCCGCCCGGTACTCACTCGGAGTCAGGCCGAGCTGCCGTTTGAACGCCCACGTGAAATACGAGAGATCGTTGAAGCCGACGGCGTAGGCGACTTCCTTGGCCAGTGCGCCTGGATGGGTGAGGCGTTCGCGCGCCCGTTCCAGCCGGTAGCGCAGCAGATGCTGGCCGAAGCTTGCGCCCTGTTCCTGCCGGAACACGCGGCAGAACTGGGTTGGGCTGAGTCGGCAAAGAGCGGCAACATCCTGCAGCGCGATCTTGTGGTCGAAATGCGTCGCCACGTGCGCGATGGCAGGATGCGTTCTCCTGTGCCTGCCAGGGCCACCCGGGACGGCCGTAGCCTCGCCGCCTTGCGGCGGGAAGCGGATGTCGCGCGCTGGCCCGCGACCCGGTTGGCGCGTCAACTCGATGAGCGCGCTGAGGCGCTGGCTGAGTTCCCCGCTGGACACTGGCTTGACCAGCAAGTCCCAGACCCGGATCCGCAGCGCCCAAATAGCCACTGCCTCGGAGTGGGCACCGGTGATCATGAGCACGGGCAGGCCAGGGTGCTCGCGCCGGGTGTGCGCCAGGACGGCTATGCCCGGCGCGTCGGGCTGGTCAAACTCGAAACATAGAAACTGCGGGGCGTGGACCTGTATGGCACCATCAACTTGCGTCGGCTCCCGCACGCAACGCACATTAAATGTGCCACCTGCGCTATGGGCCAGCAGCGTGCGCGCGTCACGCGTCAGGTTGACCCAGAGAAAAGTTGCATCTCGCGGCGAGCTCGCAGGCGCGAATGACGTGTTCATTTTTATTACTCCCTGATCCGTGCCCTGTGGGCATCTCTTGCTGATCGGTCTCAAGACCTTGGCGGGCCACCTTCCCTGGCGCTGCTCTCAATTTCGACTCGGCGAGCAGCCCGCTGGTGCGTCGTCCAAAGAAAAAAGGAAACGCCGCCTTGTACAAAGTATGCGGCACCTTTGATCAACCGGCAAACGCCTGCATTGATGTGCAGGTGCCTTTCGGTGCCGCGCCTAACGACGGCGAATTGCGGGAAGGTTGCAGAAGGACGCGGTAACTTTCGCTTGCGAATCCTGCGCAAGATACCTATTTTAGATCAGTATGCTATATATTAAATAGCTATTTATGCATACTGGACAGGTGCTACAGTCCATTTTTGTTGAAACAATGTGCCGAAAACAGTGTTTTCACGTTCATTTTCTGAACGGAGGGTTGTGGGCTTTTTAAAAGGAATTTACGTTTGCCCCACCGAACGCAACGATGTGTAACAGTGATGTCCGGCGGCATCAATTCTGCGCGCACCGCGCACAGGACGATTCGTAGCTGCGTCTGCCCGGATATGCGTCCTTTGAGTTGCGGCCTGCCTAGTCAAACAGCCCCGGCGCGCCAAACGCAGCCCGCTCGGCCAACAGCATGCGCAGCTTGGTGCTGACACCCCCATTGGCCGAGAACCCGCCTGAGGCACTGCCTGCAGCCAGCACGCGGTGGCAGGGCACCACCGGCGCAAACGGGTTGTGGCCCAGCGCTTGGCCCACGGCACGGGCGGCACCGGGTTCTCCGAGCCGGGTGGCGACTTCTCCGTAAGTCATCGTCTGGCCTGGCGCAATGGTGCGCGCCAGTTCCAGCACACGGCGGTTGAAGGGCGGCACGCCAGTCCAGTCCAGCGCGATGTTTGACAGGTCGCGCGGGGAATTGGGTGCGCCGCGCAGCAAGGCGGCAATGTCTTCAATGGCGCGGGCTACGAACGCAGGCGGTGGGCTTGTCGGACCCACTTCGGGCACGTACAGGAAGCGTCGGCGCATGCGCTGGCGGGTGGCGCCAGCATCACCTTCTGGAAGTTGGACACCCATCAGCGCGTTCAATTTCCAGGCAATGCCGCAGGTGCCCAAGGCGGTGTTGAACAAGGCAAAGCCTTCACCCGGCGACGGTGCGCCCAGAGGTTGCGGCGTGTCGCTCATGAGGACGTCTCAAACGTCGGATAAGCGCATACGCGGCTAAGCGGATAAGCGGTGAAGCTTTCAATCCGCCAGCGACCGCTTCAACCGGATCTCTTCCACCTTGCCGCTGCCCATGGGCACGGTCTTGGCGCTGGCCATGTCGCGCTTGAAACCGGCCAGCTCATAAAAACGCAGCGCGCGCTCATTGCGCAGCAGCACCCACAGCGTTACTTCGGTGCAGCCTTCTTCCAGCAGGCCTTCGCGGCAGCCGTCCCACAGGGCCAGGCCGACGCCTTCGTCCCAATAGTCTGGCGCGGCGTACATGGCCCAGATTTCACCTGTGGTGGGCTTGGTTTTTGGGTCGCGCGAGCGGTCAAAACCCGCAAAGCCGACGATGGCATTGCCATCCAGCGCCACCAGCACCTGGGGCTCGCTGAACTTGATGGAATCAAGCCATTGCGCCTGCTTTTTATCGACCGACAGGCTCTTGAGGTGGTCGTCCGGCACCAGACCGGCGTAGGCGACTTGCCAGGTGTTGACGTGGATTTCGGCGATGGTGCGGGCGTCGCGCACGGTGGCGTGGCGGACCTGGATGTTTAGGTTGCTGGACATGGGTTCTTGTTTGGGGCGGACCAGAATTGTCGCACCGTCAGTACCCGTGCGCCAGGCCGCTGATGAGCGTCACCAACCCAATGCCAACGCCCAGCCAGGCGATTTGCGCAGCCGTCTCGCGGGCGCTCAGGCGCTTTTGCAGTTGGGGGATCAAATCGGCCAGCGCCACGTAAATAAAGCTGCTGGACGCCATGACCAGAAAGTACGGCAGCCAGTCGCGCAGTTGCTCCACCAGCCAGAACCCCAGGACGCCGCCGATGGCGGTGACGGCCCCCGCCATCGACACCTTGACGATGGCCATGCGCCTGTTGCTGGAGCCCGAGCCTTCACTGCCGCGCAGCACCATCAGATCGCCCATGTGGTGCGGCACCTCGTGGACTAGCACGGCCAGCGCGGCAATCGCGCCCAGGCGCATATCGGCCATGAAGGCGGAGGCAATCAGCATGCCGTCGCCAAAGCAGTGCACGCTGTCGCCGGCAAGCACGGCCCAGCTGCCGGGTTTGTGCGCGGCGTGGGCGTGGCCTTGTTGATGGTCGTGCGACGGGGCATCTGCCTGCTCATCATGAGCGGCTTGGCCATTGCCGTGATCTTGATCGTGATGATGGTGCTCATGCCCGTGGTGCCACAGCTCGGCTTTGTCCAGCAGAAAGAAAAACACCAAGCCGATGAGCAAGGTCATGAACAAATCTTTGGCCCCGGCCTGGCTCTCAAACGCCTCAGGCAGCAAGTGCATGAACGCCGTAGCCAGCAGCGCGCCCGCCGCCAGGCTGAGCATGTGCTGCGTGTAACGCGCCAGAATGCCAAAGCTCAAAGCCGCCGCCAGCCAGACGCTGCCAATGCCGGCAGCCAGGGTTCCAATGATGATTGCTACTAACGTCATAGCTAACTATGCATGTTTGACAAGGGCCATAGGCCTATTTTACTGTCTAAATCATAAAAAAACCGCCTCGAGAGGCGGTTTTAGCAAGGCACGGACCTTTAACTCACGCCGTTGGCCTTGAACCACTCCAGGCAACGCTTGAACCCGTCATCAGCCGCTTCTTTGCGGTAGCTGGGCCGGTAGTCGGCGTGAAACGCGTGCGGCGCGTCAGGGTACACCACAAACTGCGAGGCTTTGGACGCGGCGTTGCCTGTGGCCAGTGCGGCTTTCATTTTTTCAACGGTGTCCAGCGCAATGCCGCCGTCTTTTTCGCCGTACAGGCCAAGCACCGGCGCACGCAGGTTGGTGGCCAGGTCTATCGGGTTTTTGGGCATCAGGTCGTTAGCGGTGCCGACCAGGCGGCCATACCAGGCCACGCCGGCTTTGACCGGCCCTTGCGCTGCATACAGCCAGGTAATGCGCCCGCCCCAGCAAAAGCCGGTGACCGCCACTTTGGACGTGTCGCCGCCATTGGCGCCCGCCCATTTCACTGCGCCGTCCAGGTCGGCCATCACCTGGGCATCGGGCACCTTGTTGACCACCTCGGCAATCAGCTTGCCGATTTCACCGTACTTGGTAGGGTCGCCCTGGCGCGCGTACAGCTCGGACGCAATCGCCAGATACCCTGCTTTGGCAAAGCGGCGGCAGGTGTCGGCAATGTACTCGTGCACGCCAAAAACCTCCTGTACCACCAGCACCACCGGGCAGTTGGTTTTGCCTGCGGGCATGGCGTAGTAGGCAGGCACCTTGAAGCCGTTGACCTCGTAGCTGATCTCGCCAGTTTTGAGGCCATCCGACAATGTTTTGATGGCCGTTTGCGCCATGATGGGCATGGCCGAGGCCGCGTAGCCCACGCCCAGCGCCACTTTGAGCGCGGTGCGGCGGCTGGCGCCGGCTTCGGTGGTCTGGCCGGGCAGCAGGGAATTGAACTCGTTGTTGGCCAATTCCGGCTTGATGTCGTCTTGCAGCATGAAAAGTCTCCTGGTGTTGAAAATGCAACCGGTCTGAGTCTAGCCAACCTGTGGAGTTCTGGCCAATCGCGCGGATATCGACCGGGTATACCCGCTAAATCCACCGCCTGCTGCAAGTCGCTGCGCCTGAGATGGGTCGAAGGGCGTTCAAGGGCATGGGAATGCGCGGCAGGGTGTTGAATATTGCCGTAACCGCGCATTGTTTTCAGCCGCGAGTGCCGGGCGCTAGTGTAGTGTTGCATTCTTGATGGCACAAATAAAACGGATGGATTTTTGGTCAGGGCAAGGCGCAAACCACAGCGATACCAGTGGTTGGTATTGAGGTTATCGCGCGGATTTGCAACGCCGCCATGGCCGAAAAGGCACCGTTTTATGTGCCAGACAGAGTGCAACACTGCGCTAGCGCCCGGCACTCGCGGCTGAAAACAATGCGCGGTTACGGCAATATTCAACACCCTGCCGCGCATTCCCATGCCCTTGAACG
>JANYJD010000024.1 GCA_025358555.1 Rhodoferax sp. | reverse complement strand
ACAAATAAAACGGATGGATTTTTGGACAGGGCAAGGCGCAAACCACAGCGATACCAGTGGGTATCGCGCGGATTTGCAACGCCGCCATGGCCGAAAAGGCACCGTTTTATGTGCCAGACAGAGTGCAACACTGCACTAGGTGGCGCGGGCGTCAAAACAGGTTTGTATCTGGTCATTTTCAGCCCATAGACGCCACGAAGCGCCTTCATCCAGCGCATTCAGTTGCAGGAGCCGGCCGCTGAACATGGGTGCGACGTTGCGTGATGTGAAGGTGGCGGGTTCGCGTCCTGCGGCGCTACGGAACAGGTCCAGCAGGAACATCGCCGGAATGCTGCCGTTGACGACCAGTGCCGGATAACCTTCTGCGTCCTTGGCATAGGACTGGTCGTAGTGGATGCGGTGCGGGTTGTCGGTGATGGCCGAATAGCGGAACAGCAGCCTCGCATCTGGAAGAAGCATGCGGGTCGCATTTGGCGCACGCACAGGCGCAGGCATGGATTCGGATGCCGGTCCACGTGCTCCGGAAGACGCGGGCGCGGCATCGGCATTGCCGGCCTCGCGCAGCAAGTAATCAGTATTTTCGACCACGACCGGCGCGTGCTGCCCTTCAACAAATATCCGGTGCGCCACCTTGACCAGCGCAAACCGCCCAGAGCGCCCCCGCTTGATTTGCACCTCGCCCTGGCGTGTTTCGCGCCGCACGCGCGCGCCGATCGGAATGTCACCGTCAAACTGGCATTGCCGGCCGCCCATCATGAGCTTTGGCAGACCGATGTCGGGCAGGTGGACGCCAAGGCCAGCCGAGCCGTCGGCCCGCAACTGCGACTGTGGCGTGGGCGCGTTGAACAGCATTACATGCCAGCCGCGCGGCAACGGGTCGCCTTCGCGCAGGGCGAAAGGATCACGGTCGAGCATGGCGGCCAGGCGGCGCGCGAGTGGCAGCGTGCAAACGTCATCGGCAGACTCAGTAGCGGAATTTTGCGATGTGCTGCTCATGGCAGCAGGCGGTTGCTGTCGACCTGGACGCTGCGGCCCACAAACTCTTCCAGCTGCATTCGCTCGATGAGTGCGACATCATCGGTGGTCGCAATGGCGCGTTGCCCTGCCGCCGTATCGACCAGAGCGACTCCGCGTGCTTGCTGCCCACGGCCATGCAGAACGGTGTAGCCAGCAACGGTCGCCGGTCCGCTGAAATCGTCCAGCACATCAAACGTGCGCACATCGCGCGCGACGGCATCGCTTACGTCCGCGTGCACAAGACCCTGTTCAGGCGCATCGACCGACCATAGCCCGAATCCCTGTTTCGTAAGCACCCCGGATACGCTGGAGACGAGCGCTGTGCGGCCCTGGCTGGCGCGCATCAGTTCGGCAGCGCGGCAAGTGGCCTGCAACACGTAGTTGTTGTAAGGGCCGCCGGCGAACGGCATGCCGCCCGTGACTGTGAGTTCGCGCTCCAGCGACAGGCCCAAAGCCTCCGCGTAGACCTGCACCGCCAGTGGAAAACAGCTGTAGAGGTCCACCAGATCGATGTCCTGCGCGGTCAGCCCGGCACCGTCCAGCGCCGCGCGGCCTGCGATGCGGGCGCCCGGGCACGCGGCAAGGTCTGCGCGCGCCGACAAAGCCACCATATGGTTGGATTCCGTGCTGGCCAGCGGAAAAATCCAGCGGGAGCGCGCAATGCCCAGCTCTTGCGCCCGCGCTACAGAGCAAAACAGCAACGCAGCAGCCTGATCGACGTTCCACGTCGAGCAATGCGCACGCGTGTAGGGAAATGCCTGCAACGGGTTGCGCTCTGAAGCATCGCGGATGAACCCGGCATCGAGCGCTGTGCGCTGCCACGCGTGTGGATTGGCAACGGCGATGCGGCTGAAACGTTCACCCAGTTCGGCCAGCCGCTGGCGGTGCAGGGCGATGCTCCAGCCCTGCTTGGCACGAAACGCGCTTTCCATGATGGCGTAAAGGCCCACCGGCATTTTCAGCCCCGCGCGCTTTTCCGCTGCGTGGCGCAACTCGTCCTTGGGGGCCAGGTAGATGTCAGGGGCGTCGCCCTGTTCGCGTTCTGCAGGCTGTTGCCCGGCGATCTGCGCGCGCAGCAGCCGGTAACCGGCATCCGCCCCGGCCACCAGCGCGGTGTGCGTCTCGCCGCGAGCGATGCGCGCGCACGCCTCGCCAATCAGTGTCTGCTGCAGGACGCCCACGCTTGCAAGAACCGTGGTGGCGTCTTTCGCACCCACCACCCGCGCAATATCACCCGCCGGGTTGCTGTAGGCCCAGCGACCGCGCGGCACGGCGATGTATTGGCTGCCTGCAAGCGACATCGCTGAACCCGAGTCGAGCCCGGCGGCGTGGACCGCTTCGAGCATCAGGTCCATCGGCTCAAGCGCACGCGTGAAATCCTGCTCATGCCGCGTGGCAGTGCCAATGCCGACCAGAACCGGCGTGTGGTCAGGCAGTTTTCTTGGCGGGTTTCTTGTCAGGCTTTGGGGCATTGCGGTCATCCTTGCCTGCTGGAGCGCTCATGTGCAAGCCGGTGGAATCAACGGCCGATTCGAGGTGCTTGGCATAGGCCTGCACATCGCGTTCGGCGCGGCGCCTGGCGGCATCGGCATCGCCGTTTTTGATCGCCTGCAGGATGCGGTGGTGGGCCAGTGTCACCAGCGTGCGCACGTCTTCTGAGGCGAAGTTTTCAATGCGGGAGGCTTCGAGCATGAGGCCCGAAATCGATGCGGTAAAGGCCCGCAGCAGATCGTTGTGGCTGGCCACGGCGAGGGCCGAATGCCAATTTGCGTTTTCTTCCAGGAACTGCGGCACATCGGTGTGCGCAGCCGCATCCAGGCGCGCAGAAATTGCCACCAGCGACGCCAGGTCTCCATCGCTGCGGTTGCGCGCTGCCAAGTACGCGACCATCGGCTCAAGCGCCTGCCGCGCTTCGACCAGCGCGCCCAGCGGAACGCTGCGGCCTTTGGCAAACAGGTTGATGTGGCTTGCCAGCAGCGCGTCGGTGGGGCGGGACACGACGGAGCCACCGTAGCGGCCGGCCCGTGTGCGCACCAGGCCCTGCGCTTCCAGGATGCGCAAGGCCTCCCGCACTGAACCCCGGCCGAGTCCGGTGCCGACGACCAGTTCACGCTCGGTTGGAAGCGACGAACCGGCAGGATAAACGCCGCTCAAAATCTGCTCCTGCAGCCGCTCGGCCAGCACATCGCAGGACTTGGGCACGTTGATCAGGCCCAGCCGCTCCAGCATAGCGGGCGCCGGGTTCACCGTGTTGATCGAGATGGCTGATGGCATGACGCTAATGTAGTGCTAATATTCGGTTCAGTCAATTGTTAGACCATAGATTGACAATTAGTGGAATATAAAACTTGGAAACCATGGAAGAGGACAACGTCATGGAAGCACATCGCGCCGCCGCCCGGTTCAACCCGCTGGACGGCATCCGCGTCCTGGATTTTTCCAAAATACTGGCCGGTCCCCTGTGCACCCAGTACCTCGGCGACCTGGGCGCCGAGGTGGTCAAGGTCGAACCCTGCAGGGGCGGCGACGACACCCGCCTGTGGCCACCGTTTGAGGACGGCACCGGCACCATCTTCCTGGCGGTCAACCGCAACAAGCGCAGCCTGGCGCTTGACCTGAAGTCCGTTGAAGGACTGGCGATCTGCAAGCGACTGGCACAGCAGGCAGACGTGGTGGTGGAAAGCTTCGGGCCGGGCGTGGCCGAGCGGCTGGGCGTGGGTTACGACGCCCTCAAGGCCCTCAATCGCCGGCTGGTGTACTGCAGCATTTCGGGCTACGGCACACGCGGGCCAATGAAAGAAGGCAAGGGCTACGACCTCATCGCGCAGGCCTTCACCGGCATGCTGTCGATCACGGGTGAGGTCGATGGCCCACCCGTGCGCAGCCCGTTTTCACCGGTGGACCAGGGCACCGGCCTGCATGCCGTGATTGCCATCATGGGCGCGCTGATGCAGCGCGGCCGCACCGGTGCCGGCATGAAGCTGGAGACATCGCTGTTCGATTCCGCACTCGGGTTTCTAGCTTATTTTCTGCAGGGCTTCTGGCAGCGCGGCACCGAGCCGCTGCGGCCTGGCTCGGGCCACGAATCCCTGTGCCCGTACCAAGCGTTCGAGACCCAGGACAAGCCGCTGATCCTGGGCGTTGCCAACGATGCCCTGTGGCAGGCCTTCTGCAACGTCGCGGGCGCGCCTGAACTGGCGGCAGATGCGCGCTTTGCCACCAGCGCGGGGCGCGTCAACCATCGCCGGGAAATCGTGGCCGCCGTGGCGCGCATCCTGCGGACCAGGACGCGCGAACAGTGGACCGTGCTGCTGGAGGCGCGCGGCATCCCCTGCTCTGCGGTGCATACGCTGGGCGAGCTCGCGCAGCACCCGCACACCCAAGCCTCGGACATGATCCTGCATTACCGCAACGGCCAGGGCCGCGCCCTCAAGGGTGTTGCATCCCCAATCCGCGCCGATGGCGAGCGTTCCGCGATGCGCAGCATTCCACCCCAACTTGGGCAAGACACCGAGGCGATTCTTTCAGAGCTTGGATTCACCGCGCTGGCGGTGAAGGATTTGGTTGCGAACAAGGTGGTGGCAGTGCCCGTCAACTGACTTAGGGAAGCGCTGAACAAGTCCCTTGCGGCGTGCGATCAGCCGGGCTCGGGCGGTCTGCTGCGTTGAATTTCTTGCCTGTGCTTCAGAGGATAGGCGGGGCTATTGCCTGCGAAATCCGCCTTGCACCCCATCCCGATCCGGCTGCCGCACATCCGCCAGGACTTATTCAGCGCTTCCTTAGCTATGAAATTGGCGATTTCTCTGCCGCTTCAACCGGCAGCGTGAAGCGCAACTCGGATCCGCCAGCGGCCGACGCTGGCACGTCTGCGAATGAGGATGCGGGTGACGACGCGGCGATGCTGCCGCCGTGGCGCTCCACGATACGCCGGCTAAGCGCCAGGCCCATGCCGATGCCTTCAAACTCACTGGCGCTGTGCAGGCGCTGGAATACGCCGAACAGCTTGCCGACAAATTTCGGATTGAAGCCGATGCCGTTGTCTTTGACGAACAGCTCGCATTGCTGATCGGGCAGCCAACGCCAGCCAATCTCAACCTGCGCCAGGGGTCGGCCTGCTGATGGCCGGGTGAACTTGAGGGCGTTGGAGACCAGGTGGCGCAGGAGCTGGCGCAGCAGCACCGGATCGGCATGCAAAAGAGGAAAAGCATCGGCAATGTGCCACTGTATTGGCCCGGCTTGGACCCTGTCTGAACCGGCCTGCGATTCACACTGCAGCGCCGCACACACCTCGTCAATCAGCGGGCGGACCTCCACGCAACTCAAATTCAGCTCAACCCGGCCGAGCTGCGACAGCGCCATCAGCGCATCGATCATCAGCGCCATGTGGCGCGCCGCGCCGGTAATAGTGGCCAAGTGGCGGCTGATTCCTGCGTCTGCCGTCGGCCCCAAATCCTCGTTGACGATTTCCACAAACGCGCTGATGTGCCGCAGGGATGCGCGCAAGTCATGCGACACCGAGTAGGTGAAGCTTTCCAGCTCATCGGTGGCTTGCGCAAGCTGGCGTTTGAGCAGGGCATTCTCTTGCAACGCCGCTTGAAGCGGATCGCCCAACGCGGGCGCAGTATGCGCAGTCACTGGCAACGCGGTGGCTGGCATTGCGCCTGGCGGTTCATCACCGCCAACAGGGCGAGCGCCATCAGCGTTCACTTGGCAGGCCGCTTCCAGTTGGCAATCGATACCTGCTTGCCCCGCGCCACGCTCAACGCGCCCGCGGGCGTGTCTTTGGTGATGGTGGAGCCGCCTCCCACCGTGCCGCCCGCGCCAATGGTGACCGGGGCCACCAGCACGCAGTTGCTGCCAATGTGCACATCGGCCTCGATCACCGTGGTGTGTTTAAAAGCACCGTCGTAATTGGCGGTGATGCTGCCCGCGCCGTAGTTGACGCGCTCGCCCACCACCGCATCGCCCAGATAGGCCAGGTGGTTGGCCTTGGCCCCCTTGGCCAGCGTGGAATTTTTGACCTCGACAAAGTTGCCAACGTGCACTTCAGGCCCCAGCCGCGCGCCCGGCCGCAACCGGGAAAACGGGCCCACCAGCGCACCCGCGCCGACCGTCACACCGGCTTTCTCGCCGTCAATGTGGGTGAACGGGTGGATCACCGCCCCGGCCTCAATCACGGCGTTGGCAATGACGCAGTTGGCCCCTATCTTCACGCCCTCGCCCAGTGACACGTTGCCTTCAAACACGCAGTTCACGTCAATCGACACGTCTTGCGCGCAGTGCAAATCGCCCCGCACATCAAAGCGCGCCGGGTCGGCCAGGCGCACGCCCTGCTCCATGAATTGCGTCGCCAGCCGCTTTTGGTAGACGCGCTCCAGCTCCGCCAGTTGCACCGGGCTGTTGACGCCAGCCACCTGCGCTTCGTCATCAATTTTGAAGCCGACCACGGCCACACCATCGGCCACGGCAAATTTCACGATGTCGGTCAGGTAGAACTCGCCCTGCGCATTTTTGTTGTCCAGCCGGGCCAGCCATTTTTTGAGGTGCACAGCGGGCACGGCCATGATGCCGCTATAGATTTCGGTGATCTGGCGTTGCGCGTCGGTGGCGTCTTTCTGCTCGACGATGGCCAGTACATTGCCTTGCGCGGCCCCCTGCATGGCCATGCCCCCCCGCAGGATGCGCCCGTAGCCCGTGGGGTTGGCCATCGCCAGCGTCAGCAAGGCCAGCTTGGCGCCGCCGCTTGCGGCGATGAGCTGGCGCAAGGTGTCGGGCTGGGTCAGTGGCACGTCGCCAGACAGCACCACCACAATGCCATCATCAGGCAACACCGGCACGGCCTGCTGCACCGCGTGGCCGGTGCCCAGTTGCGGCTCCTGACGCACGAATTTCAGCTCAAATTGGGGGGTATTTGTGCCGCTGGCCCTTGCTGGATGTGCAAGAGCAGCTTCTACTTCCATAGCGCCATGGCCTGTGATGACAATCACGCGGCGCGCCAGCAGCGTAGCGGCCGTGTCCACCACGTGCTGCAGCAAGGCGCGCCCGGCCAGGCGGTGCAGCACCTTGGGCAATTTGCTTTTCATGCGCGTGCCCTTGCCTGCGGCCATGATGACCACGTCCAGGGGATGGGTGTTGTCTGCCATTGGGAAAGCTCCAGTTTTGCGGGTGCTGAATTATCGGCCCGCGCATTGCCACGCAAGCAACGCGCGCGCGGGCCGAGTGCAACCGGCGAATTCAGCCCGACACCGGGCGCGTCCAAAGCCAAGACTTGCAAGCGTATGCAAAATGCTTAGAATGCAAACGCCGCCTGCGCACGCCCCCTTAAAGCTTCAAACACCGCACCACCATGACCCCTGACGCAACCCATCTCGCCAACAAACGCGCCGTGCTGTCGGCCATGAATGCCATCGCCGAATCCAGCCCCAGCACCCTCGGCAAATCCCTGGCGCACATCTACCACCCCGACGCGCATTGGCGCGGCTCGCACCCGATGAATGAAATGAGCGGCGTCGACGCGATTGAACGCACGGTATGGAGGCCGCTGATCGCGTCGTTCCCCGACCTGGAGCGGCGCGACACCATCGTGATCGGCGGCCGCTTTGAGGAACGCGATTACGTGGGCATGGTCGGCCACCTGGCAGGCAGCTTCAAACGCGACTGGAACGGCATCCCCGCCACCGAGCAGATCATTTACCTGCGCTATGGCGAGTTCCACCAAATGGTGGACGGCAAAATTGTGCAAAGTACGGTGCTGGTGGATGTGATGGATTTCATCCGCCAGGCGGGCTTCTGGCCGATGGCGCCGAGCCTGGGGGCTGAAGGCATGTGGCCGGGGCCGATCTCCAACGACGGCATTGTCCTCACCGCCCAAGACCCGGTGGAGTCCGCGGCTAGCCTCAAGCTCACGCTGGAAATGCATGCCGCGCTGGGGGGGCATGACGACACACTCAACACCGGGCGTGAGGGCTTGCTCACCATGCCGCAAGCCCAGTACTGGCACCCTAAAATGATGTGGTACGGCCCCAGCGGCATTGGCAGCACGCGTGGGCTGGAAGGCTTTGTGGACTACCACCAATTGCCGTTTCGCATCGCCTTTCCCCGCGATCCCAACCTGCCCCAACCGACGGGCATGGGCAAGCACGGGGGCAGCCACTACGTGCGAATTGGCGACGGGCGCTACTCTGCCACGAGCGGCTGGCCAAGCCGCCACATGATGCACCAAGGCGGCGGCTGGCTCGGCCTGCCTGCCACCGGGCGGGCCGTCAGCATGCGCGTGATGGATTTCTACCGGGCCGACCAGGGCCTGATCCGCGAGAACTGGGTGCCCATTGACATCATCCAGGTGCTGCTGCAACTGGATGTGGACGTGCTGGCCCGGGTACGCAGCCAGTTTGGCATGGCTAAACGCACTTAAAGATCTAGGGAAAACACCTATTCGCAAGAATCCGCGCAGTGATTACATTGCATACGTATGCAATTTTTCTTTCCGATTTTTGCACGAATTTGTTTCCAACTTTCGAAAGATTGAAACCACCATGATCCGCTACCTCAAACGGGGCAAAGACGCCCAAGGCCGCGCCGACGACGACACCAAGGTGCGCCAGACGGTGGAAGGCATCCTCAAGGCCATCGAAGCGCGTGGCGACGAGGCGGTGCGCGAGTACAGCCGCAAGTTCGATAGCTGGGACCCGGCCAGCTTCACGCTGTCGCAGGCCGACATTGAGGCAGCGGTCAAAAAGCTGTCAGCCCGCGAGGTAGAAGACATCAAGTTCGCGCAAAAGCAGATTCGCAACTTCGCGCAGATCCAGCGTGACAGCATGCGTGATGTGGAAGTCGAGACGATGCCTGGCGTCATCCTGGGCCACAAAAACATCCCGGTCAATGCGGCTGGCTGCTACGTGCCCGGCGGCAAATATCCGCTGATTGCCTCGGCCCACATGAGCGTGCTCACAGCCAAGGTGGCGGGCGTGAAGCGCGTGGTGTCTACCGCGCCGCCGTTTGAAGGAGCCCCGCACCCGGCCATCGTGGCCGCCATGCACTTTGCGGGCGCTGACCAGATTCTGGTGCTGGGTGGCGTGCAAGCCGTGGCAGCCATGGCCATTGGCACCCAATCCATTAAACCAGTGGACATGCTGGTAGGGCCGGGCAACATGTTTGTGGCCGAAGCCAAACGCCAGTTGTATGGCCGCGTGGGCATTGACCTGTTTGCCGGGCCAACCGAAACCCTGATCATTGCCGACGAGTCGGTGGATGGCGAAATGTGCGCTGTCGATTTGCTGGGCCAGGCCGAGCACGGCCCCAACTCGCCCGCCGTGTTGCTGACCAACAGCGAAAAGCTGGCCAAGGACACCATGGCCGAGGTTGAGCGCCAGCTCAAAATCCTGCCCACCGCCAAGCTGGCTGGCCAAAGCTGGGCCGAGTATGGCGAAGTCATTGTGTGCGACACGTATGAAGAAATGCTGGCCAAGGCCGACGAGCTGGCCTCTGAGCATGTGCAGGTGATGACGCGCGACCCCGACTACTTTTTGAACAACATGACCAACTACGGCGCGCTGTTTTTGGGGCCGCGCACCAACGTGGCTTTTGGCGACAAGGTCATCGGCACCAACCACACCCTGCCCACCAACAAAAACGCGCGCTACACCGGCGGCCTGTGGGTCGGCAAGTTCCTCAAGACCTGCACCTACCAAAAAGTGTTGACCAACGAAGCGTCGGCCATGGTGGGCGAATACTGTTCGCGCCTGTGCCACATGGAAAACTTTGCCGGCCACGGCGAGCAGGCCAACCTGCGCGTGCGCCGCTATGGCACGCGGGCCGACGTGCCTTGGTACCAGCCAGTGCCTGCGCTTTCCTGAGCTAAGCCACGCCACGCCGAACCAAGCCGAACCAGAGCCATGACATCCGCCCCTGCCCATTCCATCGCTTCAGGCACAAGCCGCAGGCGGCGGGTTATCGCCCTGATCAACGCGGCGACCCTGTTAGGCGTGATAGTGGCTGGGTTGGGCCTGGCGGGCACAGCAGGTTCAGCCCACGCGCAGACCGAGGCCTGGCCCACAAAACCCATTAAGTACGTGGTGCCGTTTGCGCCGGGCGGCGTGTCGGATGCCGTGGCCCGTCTGGTTGCACAGCATCTCGGTGACCGGCTGCAACAGCCCGTGGTGATCGACAACAAACCCGGTGTGTCTGGCATATTGGGCACTCAGGCCGTGGCCCGGGCCGCGCCGGATGGCTACACGCTGATGGGCGGCACCATCACCACCCACGCGGTCAACCCGTTCTTCAATAAAAATCTGGGTTACGAGCCGGTCAAGGATTTCGTGCCGGTAAGCCTGGTCGGCATGGTCAGCAATGTGCTCGTGGTGGCGGCAGACAGCCGCTTCAATTCAGTGGCGCAGATCATCGCCGAACTCAAGGCCAAGCCCGACAGCCTGACTTACGGCACAGCGGGCGCTGGCACATCGCAGCATTTGTCCGGGCAGCTGTTCCAGAGCATCACCGCCACGCAAATGCGCCAGATCGTCTACAAGGG
>JANYJD010000151.1 GCA_025358555.1 Rhodoferax sp. | reverse complement strand
GCAATGCCCATGCCCCAGATTTGCAGCGGCTTCCAGCCCTGCGCTGCCGTGTAGAGCACAGGCGGCTCACCGGGCGGCAGCTTCCACAGTTGCTCCTGCCCGCCCTTGTAGTACTCGCGGTCATTGCTCACGCGCAGGTCGGCCACGCCGGTACGGCCCCAGTCTGAGAACAGCATTGACAGCGCGCAGTGGCCCGGCACCAGCGGCACCGGCGGCGCGAAACCCTTGCCCGTGGAAGCGTTCGTTGAGGCAGGCCGCAGCAGCGTCCCTGCCGTGCAACTGCCCCACGGAAACTCCGGCTTGGTGCAGTCCACATAGGTGCCAATCGCCAGCGTCGGCCAGTTTTGGCCGCGCTCGAAAGTGGCAGAAAACGCGGTGTGCCAGCCGTTGCTGGTCTGCACCGACCAGGCCTCGTTGGCGCGCTGGAACTTGCAGTTGCCCAGCCCGCGAAAAATCTGCACCTCGCCCACGCGCAGCACCACCAGGTCGGTATGGCCATCGCCATCAATGTCCAGCGGGTAGGCCCCAATCGCGTTGGTCAGCGCTAGCCCGGAGCGCTCCTCTTGCAGCTTGATCGGCCCGCCGCGCGTGCTGCGGTTGCGGTAAAACTTGGCCTTGTTGACGCCGGCGGTGACGTACACCTCGGGCAGGCCATCGCCATCACAGTCAAACGTCGCCACGCCGCCGCCCACCAGATATTCGCCTTCGCCTTCAAAGCGACTTTGCAGGCCAGAGGCATCGGTCTCTTCAATGAAACGGGGGATGGCGGGAGCGGGTGCGGTGACAGGTGCATCGGCGGCGAGGGCGGCCGCCTGGCAAGCGAGTACGATGCACGCCGCCGCTTTTGCAAGCCGCGTTGTCAAAGGCTGGTGCGAGGGCCGCCGCGTGGATTGTCCTCGCCCTGTTTGCCTCGCCCGCGCCATCAGCCCACCTGACCCTTCAAGCCACGTCTTCAGCCACTGCGTCAGGCCGCTTCCTTGTAGAAAAACGCCTTCTCCAGCGACCGCGCCGGAAGCCTCCCCACCGCTTGCCCAATGGCCGCAATGTGCTCAGGTGTGGTGCCACAGCAGCCGCCCACAATGTTGACGAGACCTTCGGCGGCAAACTCCCTGATGAGGCGAGATGTGACCTCCGGCGTCTCATCAAACCCGGTCTCGGCCATCGGGTTGGGCAAGCCCGCATTGGGATAGCAACTGATAAATGTGTCCGGCGCCACGCGGCTCAGCTCCTGGATGTAGGGGCGCATCAGCGCGGCACCCAGAGCGCAGTTCAGGCCAATGGCCAGCGGCTGCGCATGGCGCACGCTGTACCAGAACGCGGTGACCGTCTGGCCGCTCAGGATGCGCCCCGATGCATCGGTGACAGTACCGCTGATGATCAACGGCAGACGCTCGCCCGAGCTTTCAAAATACTCGTCAATGGCAAACAACGCAGCCTTGGCATTGAGCGTGTCAAAAATGGTCTCGACCAGCAGCACATCGCTGCCGCCCTGCACCAGCGCCTGCACCTGTTCGTAGTAGGCCGCACGCAGTGCCTCAAACGTCACGTTGCGCGCGCCGGGGTCGTTCACATCGGGGCTGATGCTGGCCGTCTTGGGCGTGGGGCCGAGGGCGCCCACCACAAAGCGTGGCTTGTCGGGCGTGGAAAATTTGTCGCACGCGGCGCGGGCGATTTTGGCGGATTCCAGATTCATCTCGAATGCCAGATCAGCCATGCCATAGTCGCCCTGCGCCACGCTGGTCGCGCCAAAGGTGTTGGTCTCCACCAGGTCGGCCCCAGCCGCCAGGTAGCCTTCATGGATGTCGCGAATCACATCGGGCCGCGTCAGGCTCAGCAACTCGTTGTTGCCCTTCACGTCTTTCGGAAAGTCCTTGAAGCGCTCACCCCGGTACTGAGATTCGTCCAGCCGAAACCGCTGGATCATCGTGCCCATGGCCCCGTCCAGAATGGCGATGCGCTTGGTCAAAATTTCTGGCAGGGCCTGGCCGCGCGTGTAATGAATTGGTGTCATGGCTGGGATTGTAGAAACTTCGCCACGCCTTGGCAGTTACGATTTTGCGCAATCGCGCGCGGCTGCTTGCTGTAGTCACGATTTTACTAAATTTGCCCGTCAAAACAGGCCAAAGCCCCCGTGTATTGTGCATAGTCAGCTATTATCATAATAGCACACAGAACCTTGAGTACGAAACTCTGTGCGTCGCCCCGCTTTCAAAAGATGCGTGATGAAGGCTTGTTGGCGAGTGTTTTATGTTGAACACGAACCCGCGTCTGGTCCTCCTATGCAAACCGGGTGGTCGAAGCCCCACCCCTTTTGCACACATTCTCCGTGCCACTCGCGCACATGTGTTTGCTGCGTTTGTCCATGGTTTGTGTGACAAACTTGGCTGGCCCGTCGGCGAAGTCGCGAGCGTGAAGAGCCGCTACACCGGTGTTCATGCAGCTCACTGCCTTGAGCCAGCCTGATTGGCGCGTAGGCACATGGCACAGACGTTATTTTTCAGATACATATGGCATGTAGCCCCCATTCAGCGTGCATAGTTAGCTATTATTTAAATATTATTGCTCAAAGATTTTCGCATGAGCAACTCAGACAAACATCAGAACCAGGACCTGCTGGCATCAGACCTCATCTCCAAAAGAATCGCCGATCTCGCAGATTGGCGTGGCGCAACCTTGAGCCGCGTGCGCAAGCTTATCCACCTGGCAGACCCGGACGTGGTCGAGGAGTGGAAGTGGGTGACACCCACCAAACCCGGCACGCCTGTCTGGTCGCACGCCGGCATCATCTGCACCGGTGAAACCTACAAGGACAAGGTGAAGCTGACATTTGCAAAGGGTGCAGCACTCAAGGACCCGGCCAGCTTGTTCAATGCAAGCCTCGATGGGAATGCACGGCGCGCGATTGATATTTTTGTGACGAGCGCAATTGACGAGGCGGCCTTTGCAGCACTCATTGGCCACGCGATTGCGCTTAATCTGGCTGGCAAGGCGAAGCCTGTGAGGAAAAATAAATGACCGTAACTTCTCACAACCCGCCTGAGGTGTTCCCACCCTACCGTTGTTATGCCCATGCGATCGAGGTCAGCGCGGGATTGCGCACCCTGTACATCAGCGGTTTGAACGGCTTTCATACTGACGGCAAGACGTTGCCGGTATCGTTTGAAGAACAAGCTGAATTGATCTACCAGCACTTGGGCATGATTCTGAAATCCGCCGACATGGGCATGAGCAACCTGGTGTCGCTTCGCGTGTACCTGGCCGATGCGAAGGATGACGAGGCGAATGTGCTGATGCGGGTCAAGCACCTGGGATCGCATCGCGTTGCGTTGACCGTCGTTTGTTCGCAGTTGCTGGACCCGCGCTGGAAACTGGAGATGGAGGCGGTGGCGGCAAAATAAACTTACGGCCCATCAGCGCTGAAGCCGGGTCTGACCCATTCAGCAAAGCTGCAGGCCGGTTGCGCACGCGAATGGACGGGCAAGGAGGGCATGGGCGGCCATGGGCGCGCACGGACTTGCACGGGCTCGTGACTGTCGCTCGGTGCGCAAGCGTTGCACCAGCCACCGCGCCCTATACTGGCCATCCCTCCCTCCCAAGGCGACCTACATGCAACCCCACACGCTAAGTTTTGACGGCAAGGACTATCTTGATGCCGCATCGTCTGACGCCACGGCGCAAGGCTGGATGCAGGGCACGCCGCCGCCACTGACCAAGCGCATCCGCTTTGAGGACGACCGGTTTTTCAACTTCCCGCAAATCCGCTGGAGCCTGTCGCACATGCGCGAGCTGGTGCCGACCGTCAACGTGTGGCGGGGCACAGGTGCGGCCAGCGACCTGGGCGCGGTAAATGCCAGCACGGCTGCTGCCATTGACGCCCTGTCCTTCACAGACATGAATGGCCAGACGCGCACCTGGGCCGATTCCCTGGCCGACACCTATACCGACAGCATCGTGGTGCTGCACAAGGGCCGCCGGGTGTATGAGCGCTACATCGGTGCCATGCAGCCGCACACGGCGCATGCGTGTTTTTCCATCACCAAGTCTTACGCCGCCACATTGGCCGCCATGCTGCTGCATGAGAGTGTGCTTGACGAGACCCGGCTGATTCCGTTTTACCTGCCCGAGATGGCGGGCACCGCGTTTGGCGATGCGACCTTGCGCCAGGTGCTAGATATGCAAACGGGCGTGGCCTATTCCGAGGTGTATGCCGACCCGAAAGCGCAGATTTGGGACTACGCCCGGGCGGGGGGGTTCCGGGCGCGCCGCAAAGATTACGCCGGGCCCGACAACCTGTACGATTTTTTGCTGACGCTCAAGAAAGAGGGCGCGCACGGCGAGGCATTTGCCTATAAAACCGTCAACACGGAAGTGATGTGCTGGGTCATGAAACGTGTCACCGGCCTGGCGCTGGCCGAGCATTTAAGCGAGCGCATCTGGTCGCGCATCGGTTGTGAGCAAGATGCGTATTTGAGTGTCGATTCCATTGGCGTGGCGTTTGGCGGCGGCGGTTTGAGTGCCAGCCTGCGCGACCTGGCCCGCTTTGGCGAGCTGATGCGCTGTGAGGGCGCCTGCAACGGCCAGCAAGTGGTGCCTGCCGCCGTGGTGGCAGACATCGCGCGTGGCGCCGATCCGGCCAAATTCACCAAGGCCGGCTATACCTTGCTGCCGGGCTATTCGTACCGCAACATGTGGTGGGTGACGCACAACGCGCATGGCGCTTTTGAAGGGCGCGGCATCCACGGCCAACGGCTCTACGTGGCGCCCAAGGCCGAGCTGGTGGTGGCGCGGTTTGCATCGCACCCGATTGCCTCCAGCGTGGCGAATGACCCGATTACAGTGCCTGCGCTTTTGGCGTTGGGGCAAATGTTGATGGGCAAATAGTTATCAAAAAAATTGGATGTACTATTAGTTTAATAGCCAACTATTCAACAGGGACTGGGGCTACAGGCGATTTACCATGCTAACAATCGATAGAATGACCCTGCTGTCCCTGCCAGACGCAAGGTGATCGTACGCAGAGTCCATAACAGCACACCGAGGCACATCAGGGGTCAGATGAGGGGCAAGTTGTAGCGCGTCCTTGTCAATTCGCGCTACAAAATTAAGGAAGCGCTGAACAAGTCCTGGCGGATGTGCCACAGCCGGATCGGGATGGGATGCAAGGTGGATTTCGCAGTCAATAGCCCCTCCTATCCTCTGAAGCACAGGCAAGAAATTCAACGCAGCAGAGCGCCCGAGCCCGGCTGATCGCACGCCGCAGGGGACTTGTTCAGCGTTTTCTTAAACCTGCCGTCACGAAAAAAGTGCCTGCGGGCACAACGCGGTATCATGCCTCGATGGGGCGGCGCAACCCTATTGGCTGAGGCACTTAAGCCCGGGCCGATTCTTCATCTCATATTCAACTTGCCGGAGTGCCGATTTGCCAGTGGAATTCATTCTCGAGACTCAAGGCCTGACCAAAGAATTCAAGGGATTTGTGGCTGTCAACAATGTCGACCTGAAAGTACAGCGCGGGCACATCCACGCGCTGATCGGTCCTAATGGTGCAGGCAAAACGACCTTTTTCAACCTGCTGACCAAGTTTCTGACGCCCACGCGCGGCACGATCACCTTCAACGGCACCGACATCACGCACGAAAAACCGGCGCAAACGGCGTTGCGTGGCATCGTGCGGTCGTTCCAGATTTCGGCGGTTTTTCCGCACATGACAGTGCTTGAAAACGTTCGCGCGGCGCTACAGCGCAACCTCGGCACATCGTTGCATTTCTGGAAATCAGAGGCTACGCTGTTTCACTTGCATGACCGCGCCCGCGCCTTGCTCTCTGAAGTCGACCTGAGCAGTTTTGCCGACGAGATGACCGTCAATCTGCCGTACGGCCGCAAGCGGGCGCTGGAACTCGCCACCACGCTGGCGCTGGAGCCCGAGCTGATGCTGCTGGACGAACCCACGCAGGGCATGGGCCACGAAGACGTCGACCGGGTGACCCGGCTGATTAAAAAAGTTTCGGCAGGCCGCACGATCCTGATGGTCGAGCACAACATGGGCGTCGTCTCATCGATTGCCGACCGCATCACTGTGCTGCAGCGCGGCGCCATCATTGCCGACGGGCCGTACCACGACGTGTCCAGCAACCCGCTGGTGATCGAAGCCTACATGGGCACGGCGGATGCCGCCTTGCAGGGAGCGCACTGATATGACCCCCACGCTTGTCGCTTCGCGTACTGCGCTGCCCCCCAAGGGGGTTAATTTTTCTAGGGGCGGCCCGTCGAAAAATTTCTTTCGCGGAGTTTTGCATGAGTAAAGAACTCCTGCGCATTGAAGACCTGCACGCCTGGTACGGCGAGTCGCACATACTGCATGGCGTGAACCTGAGCGTGCACGAGGGTGAAGTGGTCACGCTGCTGGGGCGCAACGGCGCTGGCCGCACCACCACCATGCGCGCCATCGTCGGCCTGACGGGGGCCCGCAAAGGCTCGATCAAAATCAACGGCGAAGAAGTCCTCAAGCTGGCGTCGCACAAGGTGGCCCGTCTGGGCGTTGGCTACTGCCCTGAGGAGCGCGGTATTTTCGCCAGTTTGTCAGCAGAGGAAAACCTCATGCTGCCGCCGACGATTGCGCCTGGCGGCATGAGCATCGACGAAATCTATGCCATGTTCCCCAATTTGAAGGAGCGGGCCAGCAGCCCCGGCAC
>JANYJD010000020.1 GCA_025358555.1 Rhodoferax sp. | reverse complement strand
ACAAATAAAACGGATGGATTTTTGGACAGGGCAAGGCGCAAACCACAGCGATACCAGTGGGTATCGCGCGGATTTGCAACGCCGCCATGGCCGAAAAGGCACCGTTTTATGTGCCAGACAGAGTGCAACACTGCACTAGGTTTCAGAAAGTAACAACTTTCGCTGCCAAGGCGTGACTTTTATGCCGACTTGATGCGGTTCATCCCCCATTTGTGGGATGGCGCCAGCGGCGATTGACCATTAAAGTTGGCTGATCTGCTGTCACAGTGATATTGGGTTAGCGGCCAGCCAAGATGAAACGCCTGCCGCACAGGTTCAGAGTTTCCAACGACGTCCTCTTGAGGACTTTTACAAAGCCATCGGGTCTCACGGCCCGATGGCTTTTTTTTAATCAGGTTCAGCTAACCTCGCCCATCTGGCTTTGCAGGTAGTTTGGCAGGCCCACCTTGTCAATTAGCTCGATCTGGGTTTCCAGAAAATCGATGTGCTCTTCGGTGTCGTCCAGAATGCCCTGCAGCAGGTCGCGCGAGACATAGTCGCGCGCGGTCTCGCACGTTGCAATGCCGTCCTTGATGGTGGCCTGCGCACCCTGCTCGCTCTTGAGGTCACAGGCCAGAATCTCGGGCACGTTCTCGCCCACCAGCAGCTTGGCCAGGTCTTGCAGATTGGGCAGGCCGTCCAGCATGAAGATGCGGTCCATCAGGCGGTCGGCATGCTTCATCTCGCCCATGGATTCGTCGTATTCTTTCTTGGCCAGCTTGTCCAGGCCCCAGTGCTTGAGCATGCGGTAGTGCAAAAAATACTGGTTGATGGCGGTAAGCTCGTTTTTAAGCTGGGCTTGCAGTTGCTTGATGACTTGGGGGTCGCCTTTCATGGCATTTCTCCTTGGTTTGAATGGTTTTGCAATGTTGATTGTCTGTGCCTTGGGGCATTGCAACAAGCGCGCACGGGCTATGCCCACACACGGGCGGTTTTGTTGCTTTTGATGTTGATCCTTGTTCGCATTCAATGCGGTGTGCGCGCAGTCATCAACGCCCAGGCCGGGTGCGATGCCCCAGCAACACGTGGACCAGCAGTGCCAGTGGCGACGCTGCGCCCACGGCCCAGTGCGACCAGGCCGACCATTGCCGCGCCAAGCCCTCCGGGGCGTAGCCCAGTGCATAGCCGGTCAGCGCCAGCAGCAGCATCACCCCGGCCACCACCGCCCCGCTGACGCGGTTTTTTCGGGTGTGCCAGGCCGCGCGCATGTGCAGGGGCATCAAGCTGCCCACCATCACCAGGGTGCATAGCGCGGCAGCGGCATGCGCGCGAATGGCCCACAGCTTGGCAGCACTGTGGGCCAGGCCATCATCCGCCTGCGCAGCAAAAAAATGCACGCCCAGCCACCCCAAACCCGTGAGCCCCAGCACCGCCACGCTGGCGTACACCGCGCGCCGCTGCCACCTGGGCAGCCTGGCTGGCCCGAACGCTGGCGGGCGATGGGGATGCGAGCGGGGCTGCAAAGGGGAATGGTGCGGCACGGCGGTCTCAAAAAATCCAGGCCTGCGCGGCATAGTGCGCCAAGAGCGGGTGTTGCGCGTTGCCGGTCGCCGCCACGAGTTTGGTCAACGCATCAGCGGCCATGCAGCAGGGCGCGGCCACCGTCCAGCTTTTGCCGTGCGCCACGGGCCGTCGGCTGATGCCGTGCCGCAGCACAGACTGCGCGGATGGATCGGCTGCGGCGGCTTGCCCATAGCAGGCTGACGTCGCGGCCGCCCGGTCGCGCAAACGCACGCACGCGACGGTGCCAGACAGGTCCTGCGGCGAGCGCACGCGCACGGGCATCTCCAGGTCTCCAAACACGCGTAAATCGCCGCCTGCGTTGACCCAGCCGCTTTGGCTTGCACCGCTGGGCTCTTCCACATTGCCACTGCCAGCTTGTTGCATGGCCTTCACCGCTGCATCCACCGCATAGCCTTTGGCCACACCGCCCAGGTCGGCCCGCAGCGGCGCGTGTTTGCGCAACGCACCGCGTTGCGGGTCAATCTCTACATCGCGCCACGAGCCCGGCAAAGGTTGGTCCGCCCCCGTTTGACCCGAGTCATCTTGATTGCAGGTTGCGCACACATCAAAAATGCCCCCGGTTTGCGCGCTCAATTGCAGCGCAAACGCAAACACGTTGAGGGTCTCTGGCGCCACCACAATCCATTGCCCCGGCGCAGCCGCGTTAAACCGGGAGAGGTCGCTGGTGGCCTCATGGCGCGACATCAGGCGCTGCACCCGCGCAATGGCGGCAAAAGCCGCTTCGCTTGCAGGCAGCGTGGCGTCTGCGCAGCCCACCTCGACCAGTGTGCCAAGCAGCGGTTTGGCACGCCGCAACCACCGTGGCGAGGACCTGTTCACCGTGCGGACATCTTGTGCGGCAAGCAGGTCGGTCACGTCGTGCCCGCAGAAGGCAGCAGCCCGCCCTCACGCAGCGTGGCCAGCACCCCCACAATGCGGCGCACGCCATCGGTAACGTGGCTGCACGACAGCGTGGCGCCGCTGATGAGGGCAATGTCATCGCCGACCTTAATGGGCTGCGCCAGCGTCTTGCCGGTGAACTGCTTGCGCCAGGCCGGCAGGCGAATTTCCCCGCCATGGCTCTCCCGGTAGCTGAGAATCTCGATGCCAGTGACTGCGCCATTGGCATCAATGCCCACGGCGTAAGTGATGAGCTCAAACTTGCCGATCACCTGGTCCACCACCACGCTGCCCAGGTATTTGCCTTTGTCATCTAGCGCCTGCGACAGTGCCCAGGCAGCGGAGCGCGCGGGTACCCCCGCCAGCTTGGCAACCGTTTGCAATTGCTGGGGCGAGAGCGCAAAGCGTTTGTCTTGCCACTGCGCCGCAGTGGGAAAAAGCAGCGCGCGGGCCTGCTCGGCGCCCAGGTAATCCACCGCAAAGGCAGATGACGCGCAAACGCTAGTTGCTACTAAAATACTAGCTGTATATGCACGCTGCATGAGGGCTGGAGGCCTATTTAATGCCTGAAATAATCAAAAAGACCAGCCCAAGCCCAAATTCACGCGGTTGTTGGCGTTGTTGAGCGAGAACACCTGGTAGTCAGCCTTGACCACCACATTCTGGCTGACATTAAAGTTGGCGCCCACAGTGGTCACCCTCTCATAAGCGTCTGCCGCGCGGCCCAGGCCCACTGGGAATGCGGCGTAGGATTTGGCGGTGTTGAACCGTTCCAGGCGCACAAAGGGTTTTAACTGGTAGTCGCCCTGGCTCCAGAGCTTGTAGGCGGCCTGCAGATACGCGCCGTCAAATTTGGACGGGATGGGCGTGGTGTCTGCGGCAAGGGGAATGTTCAACGCGCTGGCGTCGCTGATGCTGCCCAGTGCATACACCGCCGCAAGATCCCACTTGCCTGGCGTCAATCGGGCGTGCAGGTCCCACACCGTCACGCGCGGGTTGGCCCCACCGGCCAGCGCGCCGTGCCCGGCCTGGCCGGTGAACACACCGCCGCCCACCAGCAGGCCGGGGGTGCCGCGCCAGTCCAGCGCACCAAACACGCTCAGGTTTTTGGCTTTGGCAAGCTGCAGCTCCTGGTGAATGCTGCCCAGCGGCGACTCTTTGCCATCGCCCGATTTGGAATCCCACTTGCCCAAATCAAACCCGGTGGACAGGCCAGCCTTCCACGTCAGGCCCGCGTCGGTACTGCCAATCAACATCACGCCACCTTCGCGCCAGGTGCTGGGGATGATGGCGGTCTCTACAAAATTGCGCTCGACACCGTAGAACGCAGTGGGCTCATGGTTCTCATTGATCAGACCCATGGGGATGAGGAACAGGCCAGCGCGCACCGCCAATTTGTCGTTGAGCTGGTGCTCGATATAAGCCTGCTCCACGGCTGCCTCGCCCCGGTCGGTAGCGGACGTGACGGCGTGCTCCCATTCAAACTCGCCCACAAACTTGGTTTTGTCATCAAAACGGTGCTGCAGGCCAATCACGGCACGGCGCAAGTCGGCCTGCGTGGCGTTGGCATTTTTGGTAGGCCGGTTGTAATTGATCTCGCCATAACCGGTGACCACAGTGGACGGGCCACCAGCCTTCAGACCGGTGCCAGCCATAGCGGCGACCTCGGCGACTTGCGCGACCTGGGCGACTTGCGTCTTGGCCTGCTGGGCCGCCACATTGGCCTGCTCTGCCGTGCTCTGGGTTTTGGTTTGTGCGGCCTTGATCTCGGCCAGCTCGCCCTTGAGGCGGCTGAGCTCCTGCTGCATTTGCTCCAGCTTTTGCATCAGCAGGTCTTGCGACGTGGTCTGCGCCACTGCGGGCAATGCCATGCCTGCCAGGCCAGCCATGCAAAGGGCGGCCGCCAGCGCACTGAGCTTGGCGTGAAATTTGGATTGAGGTTTGAGATGTGTATGGGTCATGGGGAGTCCTGGGCTTTCAAGCGGGGGTGTAGCGCAGCGAGCCGAACAGTCCGGCGGCTTCGCCCTCGGGTCCGGCGGCAAAGTAAAGCGCCTCGCTGTCGCCCAGGCTGGCGCCATTGCCGAATTGCAGGCCCCACAGGCCGGGAATGCTGACAAAGGTGCCGCCCGGTCCGCGCAAGTACCCCAGGAAGGCGCCGGTTGCGCCGTCAAACGCGGTCACGTACCCGCCGCCGCCAAAGTTTCCCACCAGCACTGCGCCGCCAAACGCGCCGAAAGAGGCCGGTGCAATGGCCACGCCCCAGGGCGCGTTCAGGTGCTTGTCGTCTTGGTAGATGCGCACCAGTTTGCCGTTCAGGTCGAACTCCGCCAGACGGCCCCGGTCGGGGGCAAAGCCCGAGGCTTTTTCCGGCTCGGCGTCCATGGCGTCTTCGGATGACGCCAGGAAAGACGGTGGAACGGTGGCATTGTTCACCGTGGATTTGGCGTAAGTCACAAACACGCGTACGCCCAGGGCCGTGATGTTGTAGGGCACAAAGTCGCCGGGCTTTGCCACACTGGCCGCGCTGCTGGTAGTGCTACTGACAAAGGGGTTGGCAAAGCCGACCGTGGGCACCAGGTTCCACTGCGCGTCAAACTGGCGGATCTGCGGCGCGGCGCCAAAGTCCACCGCCCACAAGGTGTCCCACGTGCTGGTTTTCATAGCGCAGCCAAAGAAGCTCATGCCCAGGTTAGCCCCAGTCGCGCCGCCGTCGTACATGCTCTGCGCCGCGCCATTGACGCGCAGGGTGCCACCGGTGTCCTGGCGCCGGTCGGTCCAGGCATTGATGCGGCCAGAGTCGGTCACAAAGATGAAGCGGGCCGAGCCTTCCATGACGACTGCGTTGCCATTGCCATCAGTCATTTTCTGGCCAGCGGGCACAAAGTTGGCCGACGTCAACGGCGCGCCGTTGTAGACCACGCCGGTTGATTTGCCCGCGCTGGTGTTGTCGGTCAGCGAATCAGCGCCCGCCAGCGTGACTTGCGTCAGGGGGTCTACACCCAAGGTTTGCAACGCGGGTGTTGGCGACGCCTGCACGTCCCCTACAAATTCCCACGACGACCCGCCACCATTGACCCAAAAATGCCCGCCAGCGCCTGCCGGGCGAATGGCTATGCCCCAGGCATCCACCATTTGCGGGCGCAGCACCTGCGGCTGGTAGCTGGCCGACGACGCCACCAGATTGGCCTGGGTGAAGCGGTTTTGCGCGGCTGGCACGCTGCCCACGCCGCCACTGCCACTGCTGTCCGAGCCGCCGCCGCAAGCGGCCAATACGGCGGCTGAGCTGCCGGCCGCAACAAACTGTCGTCTTTTCATTTTTCAAAGCTCAGGCGCACCACGCAGGTTGCGCGGCGTTCGGGTTTTTGGCTGGCGGCATGCAGACTGGGTCTCGCATGCCGTGGCTGGTAATCGGTGTGGGTCGGCCGTGACGGCCTGGCCGGGTTGCCGGTGTGGGCAACTATGGCTTCAGGCCGTGCTGAGCTTTTTGTGGTCCATCCAGTGCGCAGCAATCAACCACAAGGTGGGTGCCAGCACCAGAAGCACCGAGGCAATCTGCGCATATTCGCCTTCCGCGAAAGGCTCCGTCGCCAAATGCCAGTAAGCGTTGTCGATACCGGGCAAAAGCGCGCCTTCGGTGAACTCATGGAATGCCTTGAACACCAGCATGGCCGCAAATGCGAGCATGAACACCGAGGTGACGTTGAAGAAACGCGTCAGGTTGACTTCTCGTCCATACTTGACCCACAGCCAAGCGACTGCGGCGGCAATGCTCAAGCCAATCAATCCACCGACCAGCATGTGCTGCAGCTCCCGGTTGCCCGCCAATGAGGCCAGCACCGCAGCCGTTTCAACGCCTTCGCGACCGACCATGAAGACCGTGAAGCCGAAAACCGCCCACCAGGCTTTGCTGCCGTCCAGCACGGATGCCTTGCCCAGGCCCGCAGAAATTTCGCCCCCCATCTGCTTGCCCATCTTGAGCATGTGCAGCACGCACCAGACGACCGCAGCGGCGGCGACCAGCGCCAGAATGCCTTCCCGCAGGGGTGATTTTGCGCCGCCATCGGCCAGCGCAATGCCCAGCGCGATGGAACCTGCCACCGACAGCGCCAGCCCCGCGCGAACGCCCCCAGTCAGCGCGTCGCGACCGGTTTTGCGCAGGTACAAGGTGGCAATGGCCACCATCAAAAAGGCTTCCAGGCCCTCGCGGAAGGTGATGAGCAGGGTTTCAAACATGGTGGCTGCCTTCTGCAATGCGAATCGCCGCAACCGGCTGCGACTTGCAGCACTGGTCCACAATGTCGCGCGCGCAGGACTCGCACTGGCCGCACTGGGTGGCAACGCCCAGCTCGAACTGGATGTCGTCAAAGCCCAGCCCCAGCTTGGCGTGGCGGGCGATTTCGCGGTCAGAAACACGGTGGCAGACGCAGACGATCATGGTGATGGGTGGGAGTGGGTGTAGGTGCCGCATTCTAAACACGAATCTATCGCATTTGCAATAAGTTTCGCAATGCCATGCCTGCGGTGTGGCGATGGGGCCTGATTTGCGGTCGAATCGCTAGGGCGTGCCGAGTCAGATGAGCTTTGCCAGCACCGCAGCGGGAAGCACGTCATTCAGGCAGCGCATGTGCCCTTGCTCGGGCGGCAGCGGGCACTCACGCAGGAAGCAGGGTGCACAGTCCAGCGGCGGCTGGTAAGTTGGCTCTGATTTGAGCCAGAAAATGCGGGCCCTGTCGCTTAAGGGCGGCGTGTGCAGCGGGCTGCTGGAGCCGAAGATGGCCACTTGCGGCACGCCGAAGGCGGCGGCGACATGCATCAGGCCGGAATCGTTGCTTACTATATTTTTTGCAGCTGATATTGCAATTAGGGCAAGGGCTAGCGACGTTTTTCCTGCCAAATTAAGGCATTTCCCCGGCTCCCGGGCATTGACGGGCGCTGCAATCTCTTCGCACAGGGCAAATTCCTTGGCGGAGCCCAGCAGCACAACCGGCAGATCGAGTTGCTGGCCAAGCGCCGAGAAATGCGCGGCTGGCCAGCGCTTCGCCGGGCCATATTCGGCACCCGGCGCAAACACGCGGTAGGCGCCGCGCTGCAGGCCCAGCTCGGCCAGCCCGACTGCCACCTCAGACTCAGCTATCTGCAATCTTGGGCGATCTTGCGCCACATCCGCCTCGCCACTCAGCGCCGAATAAAATGCCACCATCGGCGGGCGCTTGTCTTTGGGCGGGTTTTTCAGGCGGTGCGTCAGCAGGCCAATGCGGGCCTCGCCCAAATAACCCACCCGCTTGGGAATGCTGGCCATGAAGGGCAGCAACGCGCTTTTGAGCGAATTGGGGCAAATGTAGGCAATGTCAAACCGGCCATCCAGCTCACTGGCCAGCCTGCGCCGCGCCTTGAACTGCACGCCGCCGTGCTGGAACGGGAATTCGATGACCTCGGCCACTTGCGGCATGGCCCGGTACACCGGCGCTACCCAGGGCAGTGCGCCCACCGTGAGCCGCTCGCCACGCGCGTGCAGCCTGCGCATCAGCGGCTCGGTCATGACCGCGTCGCCAATCCACTGCGGGGCAATGACGAGGGATTTGGGGCCAGATGAATTGGGGTCAGAGCCCAATTTCGACCACCATCATTTCTTTTTGCATGCGCTGTTGTCCTGAATTGGGATCTGACCCCAATTCATCTTCAATGTCCCCCGTCGAAATGCTCACCGGCTTTGAGCTTGTAGACCGTGCCGCAATAGGGGCACTTGGCCTCGCCGGCAAGTCCCACATCCAGATAGACCTTCGGGTGGCTGTTCCAGATTTTCATGTGGGCCAGCGGGCTGGGGCAGTAAACGCCGCCTTGGTGGTTCAGGTCTTTGGCCAGCAGCTCAACTGTTGATGATGTTGTCATGATGGTTGTCAGACCCGGGCCAGCCATGACGCATATTTTGGGTTGCGCCCGTTAACGATGTCAAAAAACGCTGTCTGGATTTTCGCGGTGACCGGGCCACGGCTGCCACCATCACCCCGGTTGCCAATCTCAATGCGGTCCAGCTCGCGGATGGGGGTGACTTCTGCGGCCGTGCCGCTGAAAAAAGCTTCGTCGGCGATGTAGATTTCATCGCGTGTGATGGGCTTTTCCTTGAGCTCAATGCCAAGGTCTTTACAGATGGAAAAAATCGTGTTGCGGGTGATGCCGTTCAACGCACCCGCGCTCGAGTCGGGCGTGTAGACCACGCCTTTGCGCACCACAAAAACGTTCTCCCCCGCGCCTTCAGACACAAAACCCTGTGGGTCTAGCAGCAGCGCCTCGTCATAGCCTTCGTCGGTGGCTTCCATGTTGGCCAAAATCGAGTTGGTGTAGTTGCTGACCGCCTTGGCGTGAATCATGGTGATGTTGACGTGGTGGCGCGTGAAGCTGGAGGTTTTGACGCGGATGCCGCGCTTCAAACCGTCATCACCCAAATAAGCGCCCCAGGGCCAGGCGGCGACCATCAGGTGGATGGTGTTGCCCTTGGGCGAGACGCCGAGCTTCTGGTCGCCAATCCAGGTGAGTGGGCGGATGTAGCAGCTTGGCAGCTTGTTGGCGCGCACCACGTCCAGCGTGGCCTGCATCACTTGCGCTTGGGTAAACGGAATCTTCATGCGCAGAATCTTGGCGCTGTTGAACAGGCGCTCGGTGTGCTCCTCCAGGCGGAAGACGCCGGTGCTGCCGTCGGCCAGGTGGTAGGCCCGCACGCCTTCAAATGCGCCGCAGCCGTAGTGCAGAGTGTGCGTCAGCACGTGGATTTTGGCGTCACGCCACTCCACCATCTTGCCGTCCATCCAGATCTTGCCGTCGCGCTCAGACATGGAAGGCGCGGGCGCTGCCTGGTTGGCAGCCGCATTCTGCGTTGTTACCGTCTTTACTGGCGTCGTACTTGTAGCCATCTTCTGGGTTGCCATCTTTTTTGTGCTCATCTTGTTTCCTTGGAGATTTTTGGGCGGGCAGGCGTGAAGCCGAATTTTACGGGGCAGCGTCGCCCGGCTTGACTTCGGGCATGGCCTGCGTCGGGGCCGCAGGATTTTCAACCACCGCAGGGCGCACCATATCCCACTTCACCAGCTTGCCGCCAAAGAATTCGCAGGTCACGTGCGATAGGGTGCCATCGGTCCAGCGGTACAGCTCGGGCTGCTGGTGCTTGACCGATTTCAGCTCGCCCAGCGCGCGGGTCATGGCCACCACGTGCAGCAGCGTTACGCCGGGTTTGAGCTTGGCATTAAGCATCACCGCGCTGCCCACATAGCCAATGGGCCGGTTCGCGGCGCGCTTCAAGACCTGCATCATTCGAGAGAAATGCAGCAGCCCCCACATGACCATGACTGTCACCACGACCGCCACACCAGCCCAACTGTAAGAACGGTAGGCCATGGCGATCAACACGACCCCCAGCAGCGGGATGCCAACGCGGAACAGGATTTGCTGAAATTTCATGACTTGGGTTTGCTGGGTTCTTTGGGTTGGTATGAGACGCCAGGCAAGCCCTTGAAGTGCGCGTCACAGGTGATGAGCTCGGCGTTGGCGCTTAGGGCGGTCGCGTAGATCAAGGCGTCCAAGGCATGAAGTTTGTGGGTTAGGCCAAGTTCTGCCGCATACAGTGCAGTCGATTCGTCAGGTGCCACGATCATCGTTGAATGCAATATCACCATGATTTGATCAGCAACGGGCTCCGAGAGCGTGCGTAAAAGCCACTTCCGCAATTCGAAAATCACCAGCGTTGATACAACCAGTTCTTGGGGGTTGGCCAGCAACCGTTGGTAGCGCAAGCCGGTGGCCGAGCCAGCCAGGGCTTCGATCCATATGCAGGTATCTGGGAGCTTCACGCGCGCTAGCTTCGACCACGCGATGTGGAAGAAATTTTGGCCAGATTTTTCAGAAGCGCTGCTTTTTGCGCCTCAGTCGGCACGGGCAAACTGTCTTCGCGGCGTGTGCTCCGGTCACGGTAATTCTCAGTATTGGCACCCTTGGCAATACCGAACAGGTCTTCGATCCTGGGGACAGGCACAAGCTTGAGTGTCGGGCCGATGCGCAAAAAGGCCATACGCTGCCCTGCCTTCAGGTTCATGGCCTCGCGAACGTCTTTTGGGATGGAAATTTGAAACTTGCTGGACAAAGTGGCCGTGGCGATTGACATTTTTACGCTCCTAGGATCGATGGCGTAATTGTAAGTCTACCCACGTTTCAGTGCAAGTCGCGCACGACCTGCATCGCCTGCTCAATACGCTCCACCGCGTGGATCGTCATGCCTTCAATCGGCTTCTTGGGCGCATTGGCTTTGGGCACCACGGCCACGCTGAAGCCCAGCTTGGCGGCCTCTTTCAAGCGCTCCTGGCCGCGCGGCGCGGGGCGCACTTCACCCGCCAGGCCCACTTCCCCAAATGCGATGAAGCCTTTTGGCAATGGCTTGCCGCGTAGGCTGGAGGTGATGGCCAGCATCACCGCCAAGTCTGCGGCCGGCTCGCTAATGCGCACGCCGCCCACGGCGTTCACAAACACATCCTGGTCCATGCAGGCCACGCCAGCGTGGCGGTGCAGCACGGCCAGCAGCATGGCCAGGCGATCTTTGTCCAGACCCACGCTCAAGCGCCGGGGCGACGGCCCGCCGCTGTCCACCAGCGCCTGGATTTCCACCAGCATCGGGCGCGTGCCTTCCAGCGTGACCATGACGCAACTGCCAGGCACCGGCTCGCTGTGCTGGCTCAAAAAGATGGCGCTGGGGTTGCTGACGCCTTTGAGCCCGCGCTCGGTCATGGCAAACACGCCAATCTCATTGACCGCGCCAAAGCGGTTCTTGATGGCGCGCACCAGGCGGAAGCTGCTGTGCGTGTCGCCTTCAAAGTACAGCACGGTATCGACCATGTGCTCCAGCACACGCGGCCCGGCCAGCGCGCCTTCTTTGGTGACGTGGCCGACCAGCACGATGCACACGCCAGTGGCCTTGGCCATGCGCGTGAGGTGGGCCGCGCACTCGCGCACCTGGGCAACGGAGCCGGGGGCAGACGTGAGCTGATCTGAATACACGGTTTGAATCGAGTCAATCACCGCAATGTCGGGCTGCGTTTCGTTCAGCGTGGAGAGGATTTTCTCTAGCTGGATTTCGGCCATCACCTTCACCTGCGAGTTGTCCAGCCCCAGGCGGCGCGCCCGCAAGGCCACCTGCGCACCGCTTTCCTCACCCGTCACGTAGAGTGTTTTTTGCCCACTACGCTGCAACGAATCCAGCGCCTGCAACAGCAAGGTTGACTTGCCAATGCCAGGGTCGCCACCGATCAGCACCACGCCGCCCTCGACCAAGCCGCCGCCCAGCACGCGGTCCAGCTCTTCGTGGCCGGTGGGCGTGCGCGCCATGTCGGTGGCTTCGATGTCGCCCAGTGTGGCGATCTCGGCCGTTTGCGCCAGTGGCTTGAACTGGCTGCCGGACGAGTTGGAGAGTTGCTGGGAAAAGCGGTTTTTGGCGGGCGCGGCGCTTTCAGCCACCGACTCAATCAGCGTGTTCCAGGCACCGCAGGCCGGACATTTGCCCAGCCATTTGGGGCTGACGTCGCCGCACTCGGTACATGTGTAGATGTTTTTTTCCTTGGCCATTAGCCAATTTTACTGGATAAACAACCAGTGACTCGCAATTCGTGGCGGCATTGAGTGACAACTCTCACGCAGTCACGGACTTGCGCTTGACCCGTCACCCCAACCAAAATCAGGCCGGTTCCATCTGCAACACCAGCCCGAGCGTCTGTTTGCGCTGACGCGCAGGACTTTGCCCGGTGGTTGTGGGCCGAGGCGAAGCTCGCTGCAACGCCAACCGGCGCAGCGTAACGGGCTGGGGAAAACACCCAGACGCGCACGACGGACGGGGGTTGCCGTGTGGGCTTCGATCATTTAACATGTTAAATAAATCATTGAAGCGGTTTCCAGCCACTTTGCAGAACCCGCAACCCCTCAGACGCCTCAACAAGCCCGCACCGGTTGCCACCCGCCGCATCCCCCATGACAACCCCGTTCATCCACCGCAACCTGCCACGCCTGCTGCTGCAAGCGCGCGAGTCGGTGATGGCGCACACGCGGCCCGGCCTGCGCCAGCACGGCCTTTCGGACCAGCAGTGGCGCGTCTTGCGCGTGCTGGGAGAACACGGCGTGGTGGAAACCGGGCGCGTGGCGCGTGAGGCATTCATCCTCGGCCCCAGCCTGACTGGTGTGCTGACGCGCATGGAGCGCGACGGCCTGATTCGCCGCGCACGCGACACCGCAGACCAGCGCCGCACCGTGGTCGAGCCGACGGCCAAGGGGCGCAGGCTGGTGGGCAAGTTGTCGCATTCGATAGAAGCGCATTACGCCTTCATGGAAAGCGCGCTGGGCAAGAACAAGCTTGCGCAGTTGTACGCGCTGCTGGACGAGGTGATTGAGCTTGAGGGGCCTGCCGCGCAAACTTCCAGTGAGTCCAGCAACCTCGGTAACGCCACCAACTCCACCCACGCCACCAACTCCACCCACGCCGCCAACTCCAGCAGCGCCTCCCCCTGCGCCAACCCCAAACAGCCCGAACCGGCCCTCGTTCCATGACGCTTACTGCATCCCAACCCTTGGAACCTGGCCCATCCGGCTCACCCGGCTCACCCGGCTCAACGTATTGGCCCGCCGGCACGGTGTACGGCACGCTGCTGAACTTCCGCGATGAGGTCGCAGCCCTGGGTGCGCAGGTGACGCAGTTGCCGTACAAAGCGCCGCCCCAGGCCCCTGTGCTGTTTGTCAAGACCGCCAACACCTGGAGCGCCAACGGCGCGGCGGTGCCGGTGCCATCCCGGGTGCCGCAGGTGGAAGTGGGGGCCACACTGGCCATGGTGATGGGTTTGTCGCTTTTTCCAGAGTCAAATTGGCCTCTAGCCCTTGTCAATAGTGCACAGTTAGCTACTAATATAGTAGCATATTATGTTTTGATGAATGACATGTCGGTGCCCCACACCAGCTTCTTCCGCCCGCCCGTCAAGTTCAAATGCCTTGATGGTTTTCTGGGCGTGGGCTCGCAACGGGTTTCCAGAGTTCAAGTGGTTAACCCGGCAAAATTGAAGCTCGAAGTGCGCATCAACGGCGAATTGCGTCAAACCGTCGACTTCTCGCGCATGGTGCGCAGCCCCGCGCAACTGCTGGCCGATGTGGGCGAGTTCATGACGCTGCGCGAAGGCGACGTGCTGATGCTGGGCTGCGATTGCCTGCCCGGCGGCGGCAGGCCCTTGGCCGGCGTGGGGGACCGCATTGATATCAGCGTGCCCGGCATGCCTGCGTTTGGCGTTTTGTCGAATACGCTGGTTGCGGAAGAACCATTTTTCGACGGGCCGCCCCTAGAAAAATTAGCCCCCTTGAGGGGCAGCGCAGCACTTGCGTCATCGGCTGCCGCCGATCCCCGGGCAGTGGCAAGCGTGGGGGTCACATCCTCATGAAACATGCACGTGTGGCGTTTGCCGGGGCGATTCATAACGCGGTCGAGCGCGATGGCCAATTGCTGTTGGCCGATGGCCGACTGGTGTCGCAAGACGCAGTCGTCTGGCTGCCGCCCTTGCAGCCCGTGCCGCAGGCGCGAACCATTCTGGCGCTGGGCCTGAACTATGCCGACCACGCCAAAGAGCTGGAATTCAAGGCGCCTGAGGAGCCACTGGTGTTCATCAAGGGCGAGGCGGCGCTGATCGGGCATCGCGCATTCACCCGCCGCCCGGCAGGTGTGACGTTCATGCACTACGAATGTGAGCTGACGGTGGTGATTGGCAAGACAGCGCGCCGTGTGAAACGTGATGACGCGTATGACGTTGTGGCGGGCTACACCGTGGCCAATGACTACGCCGTACGCGACTACCTGGAGAACTGGTACCGACCCAACCTGCGCGTCAAAAACCGCGACACCTGCACGCCGCTTGGTCCTTGGCTGGTGGATGCAACCGACATTGCGAACCCGCAGGCGCTGGCACTGCAAACCACAGTGAACGGCAAAATCACCCAGTCCGGCAACACGCGGGACATGATTTTTGATGTGCCTTTTTTGATTGAGTATTTCAGCAGCTTCATGACGTTGCAACCTGGCGACGTGATCTTGACGGGAACGCCTGACGGTGTGGTGGATTGCCAGCCGGGGGATGTGGTGGTGACGTCGATTGAGCGGCTGGGTGACCTTCAGACCACAATGGCATAAAGCGTCCAAGTTAACATACAACAAAGTTTACGTACAATGAATTTATCGTAAATAAAAATTGTTGTATATGAAACCTAATCCCGGTGGAATTCTCGCGCCAAACGAAATTGTTGGTCGTGATCTGGTGATTGCCCACTTGAAGGCGACTCTCGAACAACAGAGTGTTTTGATCACCGCTGAGCGCCGATCTGGCAAAACCCACGTACTGGACAAGTTCAAGTCCGAAGCGCCTCAAAACTGGGCGGTGATCAAACGGGATGTTGGTGCCCTGCGCAGCGCAGCCGAGTTCACGCAGTACGTTTTGGCAGATCTTTATCCCTTTTTGTCGCCTCAAACCAAGTTCAGGAATTGGGTCAATGACATGGTTAAAGACCTGGGCGGAACAAAAATCGGTCCCGTAGCGCTACCCAATTTTGCGGCCAAGGACTGGAAGAAAACGCTGGAAGAGGCCATCACCCATTTGGACGAACTGCCGAGCATAGAAAAAGTCATCTTCCTCTGGGACGAACTCCCATGGATGCTCGAAGCCATCACCAAGAAAAACCCCCAAGAGGCCATGGAGCTGCTGGATTGCCTGCGCGCCTTGCGCCAAACCAGGCCAGCCAAGCTGCGCATGGTATTCACGGGCTCACTTGGCTTGCACCATATCGTGCGCCAGCTCAAAGACAAGGGCTACAACAACACGCCAGTTAACGACATGCTCACCCTTGAAATTGAGCCCCTGTCTGTGCCAGACGCTACAGACCTTGCCCGGCAACTTTGCCAGGGCTGTGGACTGCAGTCGGTCAACGACGACCTGTATGACTTGCTGGCGACTAGCGTGGATTGCGTCCCTTACTACATTCACCATGTCGTATCTTCACTGCTAAAAATTCCAAATATCACAAGCAAACCGCTGGATGCCTCAAGCGTTGAAGCTGCCATCACGCAAGCCATCCACTCTGCCGACAACCCGTGGGACTTGCAGCACTACGAGGAGCGGACGCTGGCCTACTACAGCGCACAGCGTGGCGAGTGCCTTGCCTTGCTGGACGCAGTTGCCTCATCCAGCGCACCGATCCCAATTGCCGCAGTCATCCAACGCGCAAAAGCCGCCTATCCCGCCGTGGCACAGCAAGATTGGATTGAACTCACGCGCTTGCTGGAACGTGACCACTACTTCAAGCGCAACCCCGCGGGCGAAGTCGCCTTCAAATTCACCGTGGTCAAACGTTGGTGGATTTGGCATCGTGATCTTGCGACCGCTGCCAATGTCATCGGGAGCAACAAATGAACGCGTCAGTAGAACTAGTCGCGGCTCCCACCGAGAAAGCCAAAAGGGCGCTCTATCTTTCTCACTTCACCCCTAGCATGATGCCGCCGGAAACGCTGGAGGCCATGCTGGTACAGCGCGAACCCCTGCTCACCCGTGTGCTCGGTCATCTAACGGAAAGCCTGCGCACGGGTAGCCGCCACCATACCCTGCTGGTCGGGCCACGCGGCATAGGTAAAACGCATCTGATTTCGCTGTTGCACCATCGCCTAATCCAAACACCGCAAGCCAAAGACAAAGCGCTGATCGCCTGGATGCGGGAGGAAGAATGGGGCGTCACCAGTTTCTTTGAGCTGGTCTTGCGCATCTTGCGCACATTGGATGCCACTTACCCAGAATTCAATATCGCCGAACGGACTAAGCCCCTGTATGAGCTGAAAGTGGACGACGCGGCAAAACAGGCCGAGGCACTGCTGCTGGATGTGTTAGCCGGCAAATGCCTTGTCGT
>JANYJD010000136.1 GCA_025358555.1 Rhodoferax sp. | reverse complement strand
TGAGGAGCGCGGTATTTTCGCCAGTTTGTCAGCAGAGGAAAACCTCATGCTGCCGCCGACGATTGCGCCTGGCGGCATGAGCATCGACGAAATCTATGCCATGTTCCCCAATTTGAAGGAGCGGGCCAGCAGCCCCGGCACTCGCCTGTCTGGCGGCGAACAGCAAATGCTGGCGGTAGCCCGGATTTTGCGCACTGGCGCGCGGCTGCTGCTGCTCGATGAAATCTCGGAAGGCCTGGCGCCCGTCATCGTGCAAAAGCTGGCCGAGATGATCTTGACGCTCAAAGCCAAGGGTTACACCATTGTGCTGGTGGAACAAAATTTCCGTTTTGCCGCGCCCCTGGCAGACCGTTTCTACGTGATGGAGCACGGCCGCATCGTCAAGCAGTTCGCCAAGAGCGAGATGGCGCAGAACATGGCCATGCTGCATGAATACCTTGGCGTATAGGCGTACTTTGCAATTGTCACTGGCCTTTTCATTGGCATTTTTTCTGGCCAGGCAGCCATTTTCTTTTTTTTGTTGAACAGGAAACTCTCATGAAACTCAAATCACTCGTTGCTTCCATGGCGATCGGCCTGGGCGCAGTTGCCCTGGCTCCCGCGCTGGCGCAGGGCACCGGCCCGGTCAAGATCGGCTTCATCACCGACCTGTCGGGTCTCTACGCCGACATCGACGGCCCGGCTGGCGCCGAAGTGGTTCGCTGGGCGGTGCAGGATTTTGGCGGCAAGGTGCTGGGCCGCCCGGTAGAGGTGCTGGTGGCCGACCACCAGAACAAGGCTGACGTAGCGTCGTCCAAAGCGCGTGAATGGGTCGACAAAGACGGCCTGGCGATGCTGATTGGCGGCACCAGCTCGGGCACGGCGATTGCCATGTCCAAAGTCATGGCCGAAAAGAAACGCCCGTTCATCGCCATTGGCGCCGGGTCGGCGCGCCTGACCAACGAGGATTGCACGCCCTACACCGTTCACTATGCCTACGACACCGTGGCGCTGGCCAAGGTTGCAGGCAACGCGCTGGTCAAGGCCGGCAACAAAAACTGGTTCTTTCTGACGGCAGACTATGCGTTTGGCTATTCGCTTGAAGGCGACGCCACCGCAGTCGTGAAAGCCAACGGCGGCACGGTGGCCGGCGCGGTGCGCCACCCCTTGAATGCGTCGGATTTCTCATCCTTCCTGTTGCAGGCGCAAGCTTCCAAGGCGCAAATTCTGGGCCTGGCCAATGCCGGTGGCGACACCATCAACTCGATGAAGGCAGCCAAGGAATTCGGCATTACCAAGACCATGAAAGTGGCCGGCCTGCTGGTGTTCATCAACGATGTGCACAGCCTGGGGCTGGCCACGACCGAAGGCCTGCAGCTGGCCGACAGCTGGTACTGGAATCAGGACGACGCGTCGCGTAAGTTTGCCAAGCGCTTTTTCGAGAAATACAAGCGCATGCCGTCCAGCATTCAGGCGGCCGACTACTCAGCTGCGTCCAACTATCTCAAAGCCGTGCAGACTGCAGGAACCACCGACGGCGACAAGGTCATGAGCACGCTGAAATCCATGAAGTTTGACGACTTCTACGGCAAGGGGCAGGTCCGCGCAGATGGCCGCATGATTCACGATATGTACCTGTTTGAAGTCAAGAACTCCAAAGAGTCCAGCGTACCCTGGGACTATTACAAGACGATTGCCAAGGTGCCAGGCGAGCAGGCCTTCACGACCGTGGCTGAATCCAAATGTTCGCTGCTCAAGAAGTAGTTTGACTGGCAGGTGACGGGTGGTGCAAGCGGCCACTCGCTTTATTTTTCAACGTAACGGGCTGAACTGACGGGTCTTCATGGAAATCTTTGGCATCCCTCTTCAGGCTCTTTTGGGCCAGTTGCTGCTGGGTCTGGTCAATGGCGCGTTTTACGCCTTGCTCAGCCTGGGGCTGGCGGTCATATTTGGCCTGTTGGGCATTGTGAACTTTGCACACGGCGCGCTATATATGCTGGGCGCTTTCGCCGCCTGGATCATGCTCGACAGCCTGGGCATCAACTACTGGGCTGCGCTTTTCCTGGCACCGCTCGTGGTGGGCGTGCTGGGCATGGTGATCGAACGGGTGTTCCTGAAGCATTTGTACAAGCTCGACGAAATTTACGGCCTGCTTCTCACGTTCGGCTTGACACTGATCGCAGAGGGCATCTTTCGGGAGCTGTACGGCGTGTCGGGCCAGAGTTACCCGGTCCCGGAGTTGCTTTCGGGCGCCACCAATCTCGGTTTCATGGTGTTGCCCAACTACCGCGCCTGGGTGGTGCTGGTGTCGCTGGTCGTTTGCCTGGGCACCTGGTTCGTTATCGAACGCACCCGGCTTGGCGCCTACTTGCGCGCTGGCACTGAAAACGCTGCGTTGGTGCAGGCCTTTGGCATCAACGTGCCGATGATGGTCATGCTGACCTACGGCGCAGGTGCTGCGCTGGCGGCGCTGGCCGGCGTGCTGGCCGCGCCCATCATTCAGGTCAATCCGCTGATGGGTTCGAACCTCATCATTGTGGTGTTCGCGGTGGTGGTGATTGGCGGCATGGGGTCGATCCTGGGCTCGGTGATCACGGGGATAGGGCTCGGTTTGGTCGAAGGCCTCACGCGGGTTTTCTATCCTGAGGCGTCCAGCATTGTTGTCTTCGTCGTCATGGTGCTGGTGCTCATGGTTCGCCCGGCGGGTCTTTTTGGAAAAGAGGCTTGAAGCCATGAACAACACAGTCACTGACCCGGTTCGGCCCGTATCCGAATCGTCTACCCAAGCGGCGATGGCCGCCAAGGCTGGCCGACTGACGCGCATCACCTACCTGGCGCTATTGGCGCTGGCGCTGGCAGCGCCGGCACTCGGGCTGTACCCGGTTTTCGTCATGAAGCTGCTGTGCTTTGCACTGTTTGCCTGCGCCTTCAACCTGCTGTTGGGGTTCACCGGCCTGCTGTCGTTCGGCCATGCGGCGTTTTTCGGTTCGGCGGCCTACATCACCGGCTGGTTCGTCAAATCGCAAAACTGGACGCCCGAGCTGGCCATTGTTGCCGGCGCAGTGGGGGCGGGCCTGATCGGCCTGGTCGTCGGTGCGGTGGCGATTCGCCGTCAGGGCATTTACTTTGCCATGATCACGCTGGCCCTTGCCCAGATGGTCTATTTCGTCTGCCTGCAGGCGTCATTCACGGGCGGCGAAGACGGCTTGCAAGGCGTGCCGCGCGGCAACCTGTTTGGCATGGTGTCGCTGGCATCAGACACGGTCATGTATTACTTCGTCGTGGCGGTTTTTGTGCTTTGCTTTCTTTTGATCTCGCGCATCGTGAATTCGCCGTTCGGTCAGGTACTCAAGATGATCCGTGAAAACGAGCCCCGCGCCATTTCGCTCGGCTACGAGGTTGACCGTTTCAAACTGCTGGCCTTTGTGCTGTCGGCGGCGCTGGCCGGACTGGCTGGCTCGCTCAAAACGCTGGTGATGGGCTTTGCCACGCTGTCGGACGTGCATTGGTCGATGTCGGGCGAAGTGATCTTGATGACGCTGCTTGGCGGCGTGGGCACATTCTTCGGCCCGGTGCTGGGGTCCGCCATCGTGATCGGGCTGCAAAACCTGCTGGCCGACAAGGTCGGCTCCTGGGTCACAGTCATCATCGGCGTGATTTTCGTGGTTTGCGTGCTGGCTTTCCGCAAGGGCATTGTGGGCGAATTGCAGGCCTTTCTGGCGCGCCGCCGCGCCGCCGGAGCTGTCAACTAGCCCGGCTTGACCGGTAATGGTCGGGTGCACACGGACGCCCTGAAACGTGCGGGGACCACGGCGAAACCTCTGCCCGCAGTCACTGGCTGGCACACACCAACTCGCTAATTTGTCCGGTGGCTCTTGCATGGCTGCAAAAAAATCTGATGGCATCGCATTGGTGATATGCTATTTGTTATATAGCAACAAATGTATACTACACAAGGGCTACAGGCTAATTTGACTGAGAAATTGATGCAAATGCCTGGCCCAGCGGCTGCCGCGCAAAAGGGCCTGCTGCACAGCGTCAGCATCGGCACTGCGCGGCGCTTGCAAATGCACGGCCGAAGCATGTTGTCGGCGATTGGCAAAGAGGCGGTGCAAGGGCCAGTGCCTGTGGGCCGGCTCGGCCTGCTGGGCGACGAGCAAGCCGATTTAAGCCTGCACGGTGGGCTGGCCAAGGCCGTCTATGCTTACCCGCTGGAGCACTACGCCTACTGGCAAACCCAGCGTCGCCTGCACAGCGTGAGCCTGTTTGACGAGGCGCTGCCTCCGGGCTTTTTGGGCGAAAACCTGACGTTGCAGGGCTTGCTGGAATCTAAGGTGTGGATTGGCGACGAGCTGCACTTTGCCCACTGCGTTCTTCGCGTCACCGAGCCGCGCCAGCCGTGCGGCAAGTTCAACGCCGTCATGGGTTATGCGCTGGCATCGCGCGACATGGTGACCGCGCTGTGCAGCGGGTTTTATCTGGCGGTGGATGAGCCGGGCGCCATTCAAGCGGGCGAAACTTTTACGTTGGTACCGGGCAAGCGGGCTTTAAACGTAGCCGAGGCTTTTGGAGCCAAGCGGGCCAGGCATTTGCGTTGATTTCACCTTCAGGCCAGCGGATTCCCCTGTGCCACCATGCCGCCCCATTGGTCCATGGTGATCAAGCCGCCCGCGGTGTCCGCCTTGTTTTGATCAGAACATCTCGGCACCGTTCACAAAAGCCTTGTCTGGCGCGCTGAGCTCGTCGTGCACGATGACCGCCAGCTCCGCGTCTGCCAGGTTGCGGGTATCGAAGCGGTCTTGCAGCTTGCGGGCGGCATCGGTATAGCCGAATTGATGCATAAAGTTCTCCTGGTTTGAAGAACGAAACTCAGCCCTGAACAGCGGTAGATTCAGCCGCCTGGCGCAGGCCTTGATCGAAATTGACCACGGGGCGGCGGCGCGTGCGGTCCAGCATAAGCCGTGTGACGTCGGGGCGCGAGTAATGGCCGACGGGGTCTGCAGCCGCCTTGGCGACCGAGATCATTGGCAGGCTGATGTCGGCGTACAAAATGCCTTCCTGGTCTTCGGGCAGGTGCTCGCACAGCGGGCGACCGTCCGGCCCAAAAATCATCGAGAAGCCGCCACCGGCCTTGCCGGTTTCGGGGTTGAGCATGGCGCGTTTGTCGGGCGTGTCGCACAGCATGTCAAACGTGTCGTTGCCGGTGATGGCGACCGCCGCCAGCACGTAGCAGCTGCCCTCCACTGCATAGGTCTGGCTCGCCGCCAGATTCACCTGATGCCCCAGCGCGTAGGCCCCGCCCCGGTACAGCGTGAAAGAGGGCCACGCTGCCACGTGCACCTGTTCATGCATCGAGTACATCGCGTATTTGGACAGCGGCTGCAAATGCTCCCAGCAGCACAGCCCACCCACGCGCCCCACACTGGTGTCGGCCACCTGAAAGTCTGAGCCGTCGCCCTCGCCAAACAGCGTGCGCTCGACGTGTGTGGGCTTGAGCTTGCGCCGCGCGTAGATCAGCTTGCCGTGGTCGCCAATCAGCGCCTGCGCCATGTACAGACTGCCGCCTTCAATCTCGCTGAAACCCATCATCACGTTGATCTTGCCGCGCTTGGCGGCGGTGCAAAGCGCTGCCATCTCGGGGCCGTCCACGCGCATGCAGTTGGCGTGGTACTTCGGCACAAATTGCAGGCCCCAAGCGGGGGGCCCGAGCCACAGCCACCATGGGTAGCCGGGGATCCACGTCTCCGGAAAGGCAATCAGTTTGGCCCCGTTGGCGGCCGCTTCGTCAATCAGCTTGATGGCCTTGGCCACGCAGCCAGGCAGGTCCATGAACACGGGGGCCGCCTGGACGACGGCGGCTTTGAAATTGGGGTCTGCCATGGGAATCTCCTGTGGGTTTAGCGGGCGGATTGCATTGCCGCAATGGGATGGGAGGCATCGAATGCTGTGCGGTGAATGCTATGCGCGCAGCAGCCTGGCGGCTTGACTGGGCGCGCGGCTTTTGCTGTCTGTGGGCGCGCTTCAACCGGAAGCAAGTCAGCGGGCGGGCCTCCATTGCCATGCGTGCAAACCGGTGCTAGGATTTCCACGACTTGGTGACTGAGGCGCTGACGGGCAGCCCACACCACGGCCACACGAACCAACTCGCACTGCACATGCCCACCGCCCTGTCGATTGACAACCTGCCCGCTGCCCGACGCGAGGCGGCCTGGCGCGATGCCGTGTGCGAGGCATTTGTACGCCTGGAATGCACGCCAGACCGCCAGGCGCCGATGCACGGACGGCTGGAGGCAGGCACCCTGGGCGACCTCCATGTGGCGCGCGTGGTCAGCTCCCCGCAACGGGTGGAGCGCACGCGCGAGCGCGCTGCACAGGACGGGGAACCTTTCATCCTGATGAGTGTGCAACTGCGCGGGCGCACCATCGTGCGCCAGGGCGGAAGCGAAGCGGATTTATCGCCCGGCTGCATTGCTTTTTATGACACGGCACGCCCGTACACCCTGACGTTGCCCAGCGACTTTGACCAGATCGTGCTGCACCTGCCGCGCCAGCTGATCCAGGCCAGCGTGCCGCGCGGGCTGGACCATATGGCACGGCGGCTCAACGCGTCTGACCCGTTCGCCCAGACCATCTTGGCGCTGGCCCCGCAACTGCTGCGCATGCTGGGCTCAGCGCGCGAGGCCATGGCCCAGCGCACTGCGGCTGCGGCGATGGAGCTGATTGCGCTGGCGCTGGATTCGCTGGATGAATCGTCTGACGTGGTCGCACCAAGCTTGCGAAGTGCCGGCCACGCAAGCAGCGTCCATGGCGACGCCAAAGTTCACGCCACCACGACCCCGCACAGTGCTCCCGGCTTTGCCGCGGATGCGCTGGTCTGGCGAACCCGCGAACTGATTGGCCGGCAACTCGACGACACCGCTTTAAGCCCGGCCCGCCTGGCCAGCCAGGTGCATGTGTCACTGCGCCGCCTGCAGGAGGTTTTTCAAAACCAGGGCACCACGCTGTCAGACTGCATCTGGGACGCGCGGCTGGAATTTGCACGCGGCCTGCTGGCCAACCTGGGCCACAGCCGAGAGTCCGTCAGCACCATCGCCTACCGCGCGGGCTTCAGCGATGTGGCGCATTTCAGCCGCCGCTTCAGGCAGCAGTTTGGCGTGTCGCCGAGGGAGTACCGGGCGGGTTTGACGTGACAAAAACCTCTGAGTGGCGTGGCCATGTCGGAGGTTTGTGCCACGTGCCCTCAGGAGCAGTGGGTTACGAGGGGCTTGCGCTTTAGATCGTGCCCGTGTTCAGCGGGTGACCCGCTGCCATGATCGCTTCAGCGCGGACTTCATCGCGGGTGCGGGTGCTCATGAACGCGGGAGCGACCAGGACCGTGCCTTCGGTCATGGCGACCAACTGCCCGGCCTTCACAGCCTTGAAATACTCGGCCTGCACTTGCGCCCGCGTCATGGTGCTGGTGAAAGCGGGGAAAAGCAATTCGCCAGCGCTGTTTTTCACCGTACTGTCGGCGGCAAAGCTGCTGGCGCTGCCCAGTGCGGCCAAAGCCAGGACGATGGATGAAGCGGCGGTTTTTGCAATGGTGGAGTTCATGATGAGGTTCCTTGAAAAAGTTGAAAATACACAGGGTTGGTAGACACATTAGGCCGGCTGCTTGTGCTGTTACTGCTTTGTCAGCGCGGTCTGCTTGTTAATACGGAGCAGCCCGCCGTTTGGTTACAGCAAAGCAAAAATAGTTTTTAAAAAAATATTCACGCGGCCCAAAATCTGGTGTGCCACCCCAGCGCACAATTCACCGGGTGAACTTTATTTTTCAAACGGTGTAACCAATCAGCGACATGGAACGAATAGAACCTGAGGGCAGCGCAATGGCGGCCATGACTGCCAACGAGCAGCGCCTGCGGCAGCTGCTGCTGCAGGGGCTGGCGGGCGAAGCCCAGGCGTACCATGTTTTCCTGAAAGACTTAAGCGCGCATGTGCGTGCGTTTTTACGACGCCGCCTTGCCAGCCTGCCAGATGAAATTGAGGACCTTGTGCAAGACACCCTGCTAGCCGTGCATAACCAGCGCCACACCTACCGGGCCGACCAGCCCGTCACGGCGTGGGTGCACGCCATCGCCCGCTACAAGCTGATCGACCTGCTGCGCAGCCGCTCGGTGCGTGAGGCCCTGCACGACCCGATTGACGATGACATGGCGCTGTTTGCCGAAAGCAGCACCGACGCAGCCGACGCCAGGCGCGATGTCACCCAACTGCTGGAGCAACTGCCTGACAGCCAGCGCCTGCCGATTGTCCATATGAAGCTCGAGGGCCTGAGCGTGGCCGAGGCGGCGCGCGCCACTGGCATGTCCGAATCCGCCGTCAAGGTGGGTGTGCACCGCGGCCTGAAGGCGCTTGCCGCATTGATGGGAGTACGAAGATGAAGACCGATGACTTAGTTTCGATGCTGGCCACCGGCGTAGCACCGGTTGACCCTGATGTGCCGGGCAAGCGCTTCCGGCTGGCCTTGAGTGCGGGCGCACTGGGTGCCGTGCTGGTGATGCTGGCGGTGTTTGGCCTGAACCCGAATTTGCGCGCAGCGTCAGCGCTGCCCATGTTCTGGGTCAAGCTGGTGTTTCCGGCGGCGTTGGGCTTGGTGGCAGTGCTGCTGGCGCAGCGGTTGTCGCATCCGGGCATGCGCCTGGGCGCAGCGGCCAAAGCGTGGCTCGGGCCGGTCGTTGCAATGGCGCTGCTGGCGCTGCTGGTATGGATGGATGCCGCGCCTGCCGAGCGGCCCGACATGATTTATGGCAAAACCTGGAAAACCTGTTCGCTCAACATTGCCGTCGTGGCGGCGCCTGTGTTTGCGGGCGTGCTGTGGGCCATGAAAGGCTTGGCTCCCACGCGCCTGGTGCTGGCCGGGGCCAGCGCGGGGCTGCTGGCTGGCGCGGTGGGAACAGCGGTCTACGCGCTGCACTGCCAACAGATGACCGCACCGTTCATCTTTGTCTGGTACGGCGCAGGCATGCTGCTGTGCACTGCGATAGGCGCGGCGCTGGGGCCGAAAGTGTTGCGGTGGTAGGTGGCAAAATCCTATTGGATCGAATCCCGTTCAATCCGCAGCAATGCGGCGGGCGGGCGTGCCAGAGCCTCAAACACTGCAGGATTTTCCGGATCTCGAATCAGCAGACATTCGCGCATGCCTGCACTATGCCGCGCAACGATCTGATGGGGTTGAAGTTGCTTGAACGGGACAAGCCGGCCCATTGCTGCCCTTAAGCCCAACGGTCCGCAGCACGGCCCCTCTGCTGCCAATGGACACGATATGCTCTGTTTTTAGTAGCCACTTATATATATCTGACGGGGGCTACAGGCCAATCGGCACCCAAAAACACGGCTGCGCTGCGTTGTGCAGCGCAATGAACGCCCCAGCAAGATTTAGCTAGCAGTCTGGACGGCAGAAGACGCTGAAGCGAAAAGCGGCCCCAGCGAGGACAGTTTTTGCCGGGTTTGCAGGCCCATAGCCGCAGCTATGGGTCAAAAAGCCGGTGAAAAATGGACCGCTGCGGTTGCTTTGCAGCCAGCGTTGTTCTGCCGCCCAGGCTCCTAGGCTGCAGAAAAATCAGGCGCGGCCCATCACGCCTTTCACTGCCGGCCCTGGAGTAAAGTAATCCACTTACCCAGCTCGCCGCTACACCCACAAAGCACAAGCCGATGCCCCACCCAGCCATGACCCCAGAGCAGCAGAAAGCCTACGACGAAGCCTTGAAGCGAATCGAAGCCTGCCGCCGGAGATCGGCCAGCTCACGGCGCTGACGCTGCTTAGCCTCTCCCGCAACCAGCTAAGCAGCCTGCCGCCAGAGATCGGCCAGCTTACGGCGCTGACGGAGCTTTACCTGCATCACAACCCGGCGCTGACTATCCCCGAATCCGTGTTGGGGCGGACAGAAATTGAAACGATTGGGCCGGACAAAAAAACCGCTGCGCGTCCACAAGACATCCTGAACTTTTACTTTACCCAGCGCGAGGGCGCAGCGCAGGGCACCGTGCGCGCGGTCAATGAAGTCAAGCTGATGCTGGTGGGGCGCGGCGGGGCCGGCAAAACGAGCTTGCGGCGCTTCTTCATGGGCGCCCCGCATGACAAAGACGAGAAGGAGACGCCGGGCATCGCCCTGGACAGCTTTGAGCTGCGCTTGGACCAGCGCGAGATCACGGTGCGGCTGTGGGATTTTGCCGGGCAGGAAATCACCCATGCGCTGCACCAGTTTTTCCTCACCGAGGGCTGTATTTATGTGCTGGTGCTGGACCCACGCTCCAACACCGAAATGCAAGATGCCGAGTACTGGCTGGGCCTGCTGAATCGCTATGCGCGCGGCGCGCCGGTGCTTGTGGCCCTGAACCGGCAGGACGCGCGGCAGGGCGGCTATGACGTGGACCGGGGCACGCTGTTGGAGCGATTTCCATTCATTCAGAGCTTTAACTCGACGAACTGTGAGAAGCGCGATGGCTGTGACGCGTTGCTGCAGAGTTTGCGCGACACAGTGGCATCGCTCAAACCCACGGAGCCACCGCATCTTATGGTGCCGCAGCAATGGCTTGCAGTGATGAAAGACTGTGAGGGCGAGGCGCGCGCAAAGCCAAAACCCGGTGGCAACAAGCTGCTGCGCTGGCTTGGACTGGCGGGCCACGCCGTTCCACCGGCAAACGGGCGGCAGCACCTGACGCTGGAGGAATTTCGCGCGATCTGCGCTCGGCACGGCGAGACGGAGCCTGCGCGGCAGGAATCACTCGCCCGGCTGCTGCACAAGCTGGGCGCGGTGCTGCACTTTGTGGACGAGCCGCGCCTGCGCGACACCACCGTGCTCAACCCGCACTGGGTGACGGATGGTGTCTACCGCCTGCTGCGCTTCAAGGACCGCCCTGGAAGCGATGGCGCCTTGACCCTGGCCGAGGCGTTGCAAGCGCTGCCGGGGGAAACGAACGAGACCGCGCGCTTCTTCCTGAGGCTGATGGAACGCTTCGACATGTGCTTCCCGCTGGATGAAGGCGACGACGGCACGCTGCCGACGAAGTGGCTGATACCGGGCGCGCTGGCAGAGTTTCAACCGGAAGGTTTGAATGCGCAGGACTGGCAAGCGCCTGGCAGCGTGCGCATGCGCTACATCTACGACCCGCTTCCAGAAGGCGTGCTGCCGCGCTTCATCGTGATGACGCATTTGCTGAGCCAAGACCAGCCACGCTGGCGCAATGGCGTGGTGCTACAAGATGGCCAGGCCGCTGCGCTGTTGCGCCGAGGCGACAAGCGCAATCATGTGGAGGTGACGGCTTTCGGCCCCGAGGCAGAGCGCTTGCGCCTGCTGGAGATCATTCAAGGGAATCTGGAGCGCATCCACACCGACCTGCCTGACCCGAAACCAGTGGCGGAGCTGGAATTGGCCGGCTTGCCGGGAATCTTCCGCCCCGTGGCCGATCTGGAGGCGGCCGAGCTGGGTAAGCAGCGGGTGGCGGTCGATACGCAGCAGGGTAAGGCACTGGTGGAGCCAACGCCCCAACTGAACCAGGCATCAGAGCCGCAAGCGCGGGATGAAAGCCGGGCGCCGCTAAACGCATTTCTCAGCTATTCCCACGAGGACAAAAAGGCCAAGGCGATCTTTCAGCAGAACCTCACGGTGATGACGAAGAAAAAGCTCATCACGCAGTGGCACGATGGGCTGATTGAACCCGGCACGCGCTGGAAGCAAGAGATTGAAGACAACCTGGCGAGGATGGATGTGTTTGTGGGCTTGCTGACCACCGCATTTCTTGCGTCAGACTTCATTGAAACGGTGGAACTGAAGGCTGCCCGGGCGAGGCTGGCGGTGCAGGACAGGGATTTCATCTTTGTGTTGATCCTGGTTGACGACATCAGCCTGAACGGGCTGGATTTGGCGGAGTACCAAATCCTGGCACCGGGCGGGAAAGCAGTAACCAAGCACTCAAGCAAGAAGGAGGGCTTCAACGTGGCGCAGAAGGAGCTGGAGCAACTGATCCTGAGTCGGCAGAGTTTGAAAAAGCAGCAGCAGCGGGAAGAGCCTGAGTTTCGGCGACCCGCCACCCGAGCGCAGCAGCAAGAGGGCATCACCATCATCGTGCAAGGCGATTTCAAAGGCGACATCTTTAAAGGAGACAAACCCGTGAGCCACAACCAGAACCACGACCAGAGCATTCACATCGGCGGCAATGTCACCAACAGCCAGGTAGGCCAGACCTTGACGAACTGCACCAACACGATCCAGCAGCAGGCACCCGGGGATCGCAAGGACTTGCTGGAGGCACTGGCGAAACAGGTGCAGCAACTGATTGCGGCGCTGCCTGTAGACAAGCAGGAGGAAGCTCCCCAAGTGGCGGAGAATCTGGAGATGCTGGTGAAGCAGGCGACCAGCGCCAAGCCGAATCGCAAGTGGTATTCAGTCTCCAAAGACGGGCTGCTGGAGGCGTCGCAATTCGTGAAAGACTTCGGCGTCAGCATGGCTGGCACGCTGGCCAGTCTTGAAAAGTTGGTTTGGCCTGCAGCCTGAACTTACCGCGCAATGCCCAGAAATACCGCCAGGCAACGCCCAATTTCAAGCATTGCAGAATCGCTGGCTGAACCAAACACCTCGCCCAGCTTGTCGCGCTTTACGGTCATCGCCTTGTCAACCATCACTTGGGACGGTTTTTGCAATCCGTTGCCTGGCGTGGGTTGAACGGTCACCCGAAGCAGCGGCGCGTCCACCAAGGCACTGGACACCAGCAAAACCGTCACCGTGGCGTGTTCATTGAATTGGTCAGACTGGATCACCAAGGCGGGTCTGGGCTTGTCAAAGTCGCCTTGCATGGCGATGGTCACAAAGTCGCCACGAATCATGCAGACCAGCCATCCACATCGGACAAAACTGCATCCATGAATTCCAGCATTTCCGCGTCCGCCTTGTCTGCCTCTAAAGCCAGTTTTGACTGACGCTTGCACTCTGCGGCAAAGCCAGGTCGCCGCGTATCTGGCACCCAGATTTGAACGGGGCGCAGGCCAGCAGTGCGAAGCGCATCACGCCGCTTTTGAACGCGTACAGCAACCGGGGTGGGCATGGAAAATCTTTCACTTCTATCGTTACATGTAGCATTCTATCACCGGAGACTTGCGACAGGCGACAGGCGATGGGCGACAGGCGATGGGCGCGGAGTACGGCGGCAGTGTTTTTTTCAGCAAAATTTCGACGAAATAACGTAGAATCCGGCAGATGGACGCTCTCTTTTCCACCCACAGCATTGGCATCTCGGACCTGCGTGAAGCCCCGGCCCGCGCGTTTGAGCAGGCGGGTGACCAGGCCGTTGCGGTTCTCAACCACAATCGGCCCGCAGGCTACATTCTGTCCAACCAGTTGATGGCGCGCATTCTGGACCAGCTTGCGGACCGGGCGGTAAGCGCGAAGGCGCAATCGCGGCTGGCAACCCTCAAGACCGCGCGCAAGATTTCAATTGATGAGATTTGAGCTTGCGGGAAAAAAGCACGTTGGCAAAGAGCACGTTGGCAAAAAAGGTGCGGACCCCAAACGTGCGGACCATACGCTTGGGGAACATAAGCTGCCGAGCTATGCGCTTGCAATCCACCCTGACGCCGAGCGCGAATGGGGTAAGTTGGACGACGCCATCAAACGGCGCTTCAAGCAAAAGCTGCAAAAAGAAAGGCTGATCCGTCCGCGCGTGGCAAAAGACGCCTTGCACGGCGTGCCTGACACTTACAAAATAAAAATCGTCACACTGCAATACCGTCTGGCGTACCACGTTGATGACAAACAGGGGTTGGTGACCATTTTGGCCGTGAGCACGCGGGATGACGTGTATGCGCTGCTGGCAGGGCGTTCTGTGTGAACCTGACGGCCGGGCATGCTGCGTGTCACCTAAGCCGATGGCCTATTTTCAAGCACCCCGCGCCGCCACATGCCCCAGCGTAAACGCCTCCTCAAACACCGAGTAGCCCGCCCAGTCACTATGCGCAAATGCCAGCGGGCCGGTTGAAAAAACAGATTGCTCTTGTTTTAGTAGCTGACTATGCAAACTGGACAAGGGCCAGTGGTCATTTTTACTGCTATTTTTGGGAATTGGCACTGCCATCGCATGGCCGTAGCGGGTGATGTCGATGCGGGTAGTTTTGGCGCGAATGTCAGGGTGGGCCTGGCCTAGTTCGGCCAGGATGGTATCGCGCCACGTAGCCCAGGGCGTGTCCATCAGCAG
>JANYJD010000015.1 GCA_025358555.1 Rhodoferax sp. | reverse complement strand
GCCACCACCACCTCAAACGCGCCGGCCGCGCGGTGCCGCCAGGTGTCCTTGCCCACATGGTCAATGTCAAACTTGTGGTGCGCATGCTTGACGACGGACACCCTCTGCCCGCGCGCCCGCAGCGCCGGTATGAGGCGCTCCACCAGCGTGGTTTTGCCCGAGCCAGAATAACCGGCGATGCCAACAACCTTCATGGATAAAATTTCCGTTTGCTATAATTATAGAAGCTACTTATGCACTATACACGCGGGCTACAGGCATATTTTATTAACAGTTTTGGCTAATGTAGGCCTGGATGTCAGCCACGTCAGCACGCATGGGGACGACTCGCTTGGGCAGGGCTTCAATGCCTTCAAATTTTGCGGGACGGTCGGGCTCGCGGCCCAGCGCCTCAACGATGGTCGCGGCAAACTTGATGGGAAGCGCGGTCTCCAGGACGATCATCGGCACACCCGGCTTGATGTTTTCGCGCGCCACTTTCACGCCGTCCGCGGTGTGGGTGTCGATGATCACCCCGTGCCTCGCAAACACGTCCTTGATCGTGGCCAGCCGGTTGGCGTGGGTGCTTTTGCCGCTGATGAAACCGTACCTGGCGGCAGCCTGTTTGAAGGCGGGGTTGGCGCTCAAATCGAACATGCCGTTTTTGCTGAGCTGGCGCCCAAACAGGTCGGCGGTTTTTACGCCATCGCGCCCGAGCAAATCGAACACGAAGCGCTCAAAATTTGACGCCTTTGAAATGTCCATCGACGGGCTGGAAGTCTCATGCGTGTCGCCGCTGGCGCGCACACGGTAGACGCCCGTGCGAAAGAACTCGTCCAACACGTCGTTCTCATTCGTGGCCACGACCAGTTGTGCGATCGGCAAACCCATCATGCGCGCCACATGGCCAGCGCAGACGTTGCCGAAATTGCCACTGGGCACGGTGAAGCTGACTAACCTTGCCCCCAAGCTTGCCACTTCGTGTGCTGCGCTGCCCCCCGAGGGAGCTAATTTCCCTAGGGGCGGCCCGTCGGGAAATTGCACCAAATCTTCAGATGTTGCTTGAATGTAGCCCGCAAAGTAATACACGACTTGCGCCATCAGCCGCGCCCAGTTGATGCTGTTAACCGTGCCAATTTTGTATTTGCGCTTGAAGTCCAGGTCGTTGGACACCGCCTTGACCATGTCTTGGCAATCGTCAAACACCCCATCCACCGCGATGTTGAAAATGTTGGCGTCCATCAGGCTGAACATCTGCGCCTGCTGGAACGGGCTCATGCGCCCGGCCGGGCTGGTCATGAAAACCCGCACACCCTTCTTGCCGCGCATGGCGTATTCGGCGGCGCTGCCGGTGTCGCCGCTGGTGGCGCCGAGGATGTTGAGCTCTTCGCCACGGCGCGCCAGCTCGTACTCGAACAGGTTGCCCAGCAACTGCATGGCCATGTCTTTGAAGGCCAAGGTCGGGCCGTTGGACAGGGCTTCCAGATAAAGGCCGGCTTCAAGCTGTTTGAGCGGAACAATTTCTTTTGTGCCAAACACTTCCTGCGTGTAGGTCTTGCGGCAAATGGCACGCAGATCTTTGGCGGGAATGTCGTCAATGTAGAGCGAGAGAATCTCGAACGCCAGGTCCGCATAGCCCTGCGTTGCATAAATGGCGCGCCATTTTGCGAGCGTCGCAGCATCCACCTGCGGATAGGCCTCAGGAAGGTACAAGCCGCCATCAGGCGCCAGACCTTCGAGCAGGATTTCGCAGAAGCGTTTGCGGTCAGAGGCCGCTGGCTTTGCGGCGCGGGTGGAGACGTAGATCATTATGAGCCGACAGAGCGTGGGTTCCGCGAGGGTTGTCCGCGTGGCGCCTGCCGATTCTCGGCAACCATACGGACACTGCCATCAGTCAGCGGCTCGAAGACGATCCGGCCACCCAATTCAATTTTCAGGTGTTGTCGAATCAAGCGTGGGACAGTGACCCGATTTTGAGGTGTAAGTTTGTAAGGCATGCTTGTGCCGGCTTCACGCCAACTCCTCCTTGCGAATCCGCACAATCGGCGCTAGCACCGTCGGCAGCGCCTGCATCTGCGCAAGGGCCGCGTTCATCTTGGCCTCTAGGCAGTCATGTGTCAGGATGATGAGGTCGGTGGATGTGGCGCCCTCGCCGCCCACCTCGTCGGCCTCGCGTTGCAAGACCGCGTCAATGCTGATGTGGGCCTCGGCCAGAATGCCGGTGACTTTGGCCAGCACGCCGGCTTCGTCGGCCACATTAAGCCTGAGGTAGTAGCTGGTGACGACCTCGCCCATGGGCAAAATCGGCAAATCGCTCAGGGCCTGGTCAAACGTATGGGGCTGGAATGCCAGGTGCGGCACGCGCTGTGCGGCGTCGGCCATATGCAGCCGCGTGATGTCCACCAGGTCGGCAATCACGGCACTGGCGGTGGGCTCGCTGCCCGCGCCCTTGCCGTAATACAGCGTGGTGCCCACGGCATCGCCATGCACCATCACGGCATTCATCGCGCCTTCCACGTTGGCAATCAGGCGCTTGTTGGGCACCAGGCTGGGGTGCACGCGCAGCTCAATGCCTTCAGACAGCTTCTTGGCGGGGTTGGCGTGGCGCCGTTTTGCAATACCCAGCAGCTTGATGCGGTAGCCCAGTTGCTCGGCGTATTTGATGTCGGCCGCAGCCAGCTTGCTGATGCCTTCCACATGGGCCTTTGCAAACTGCACGGGTATGCCAAAGGCAATGGCCGACATCAGCGTGACCTTGTGCGCGGCGTCCACGCCTTCAATGTCGAACGTTGGATCGGCCTCGGCGTAACCTAATTTTTGCGCTTGCTGGAGCACCGTGGCAAAGTCCAGACCCTTGTCGCGCATCTCGGAGAGGATGAAGTTGGTGGTGCCGTTGATGATGCCGGCCACCCACTCAATACGGTTGGCCGTCAGGCCTTCGCGCAGCGCCTTGATGATGGGAATGCCACCGGCCACGGCGGCCTCAAACATCACCATAACGCCGCGCGCCTGCGCTGCCGCAAAAATCTCGGTGCCGTGCACGGCCAGCAACGCCTTGTTGGCCGTGACGACGTGCTTGCCTGCGGCAATGGCCTCCATCACCAATTGCTTGGCAATGCCGTAGCCGCCGATGAGTTCAATGACGATGTCGATCTCCGGGTTGGCAATCACAGCGCGCGCGTCGCTCACCACTTTCACGCCAGTGCCAACGATGCCCTGTGCACGGGCTACGTCCAGATCAGCCACCATGGTGATCTCAATGCCACGCCCAGCGCGGCGCTTGATTTCTTGCTGGTTGCGGGCTAAAACGTTGAAGGTGCCGCTGCCGACCGTGCCGATGCCCAGCAGGCCTACTTGAATGGGTTTCATGTCAGATTAGGAATAAAAACGGGCTGTAGCCCTTGTTTACTATGCGCGAGCCACTACTAATTTAATAGCTTTTGTGCCGCCTTCGACATTCGACGCCTTGGAGGAAGCCGCCCGCACATCCAGCGTGCCATGGCTGCGCCGGTACGCCTCGAGAAACTTCGCAATCCGCCCGATTGCCTCGCGCAGGTCATCTTCATGCGGCAAAAACACAATGCGGAAATGGTCCGGCGCAGGCCAGTTGAAACCGGTGCCCTGCACCAGCATAACGCGGGTTGAGCGCAGCAGTTGCAGGAAAAACTGCCGGTCATCGTCAATCGGATACACACTGGGGTCGAGCTTGGGAAACATGTACAGCGCTGCCTGCGGTTTGACACAGCTCACGCCGGGGATGGCGGTGATCAGCTCATACGCCAGGTCGCGCTGCCTGCGCAGGCGGCCGCCTTCGCAGGTCAGGTCGTTGATGCTCTGGTAGCCGCCCAATGCGGTCTGGATGGCCCACTGGCCCGGCACGTTGGAGCACAGCTTCATGTTGCTGAGCATGTTGAGGCCTTCAATGTAATCGGTCGCCTGCTTCTTGTCGCCCGACACCACCAGCCAGCCCGCGCGGTAGCCGCAGGAGCGGTAGCTTTTGCTCAAGGAATTGAAGGTAAGCGTCAGCACGTCGCTGGACAGGCTGGCGATGGCCGTGTGCTTGATGCCGTCGTACAGCACTTTGTCGTACACCTCGTCAGCCAGGATCACCAGGCCGTGCTCGCGCGCAATCTCGACGATGCTGTTGAGCAGCGCGTCGGAGTACATCACGCCGGTCGGGTTGTTGGGGTTGATGACGACGATGCCGCGGGTAGCAGGGGTGATCTTGGCGCGGATGTCATCGAGGTTCGGCATCCAGTTGTTGGATTCGTCACACGTGTAGTGCACGGGCGTGCCGCCAGACAGGCTGGTGGCGGCCGTCCACAGCGGGTAGTCGGGCATGGGCAGCAGCAACTCGTCGCCGTTGTCCAGCAGCGCGTTGGTGGCCATGGTGATGAGTTCGCTGGCGCCATTTCCGAGGTAAATGTCGTCCAAGGTCACGCCGCCAATGCCCTGCTTTTGCGTCTCGTGCATGACAGCCTTGCGCGCGGCGAAGATGCCTTTGCTATCGGAATACCCGGCCGAGTTGGGCAGGTTGCGGATCATGTCCTGCTGGATTTCTTCGGGCGCGTCAAAGCCGAACACCGCCAGGTTCCCAAGATTAAGTTTGATGATCTTCTGGCCCTCGTCTTCCATCTGGCGCGCCGCATCCATGATGGGGCCGCGAATGTCATACAGCACGTTAGCCAGCTTGGCAGATTTGTAAATGGTTTTCAAAGGGCCTCCGGAAAGTTATGACGGCAAGAATTTCAGATGGGTTGGCGGGATGTGGTACGCGTCGGCAACAATGTATCGACGCTCTGGCAACACGTCTGCGCGAAACCTATAATTTGACCACAATTCCGCCCTGTTTTAGTGCGGTGCAGCATTCGACTTTTCGCCTCGCGACCCCGCCCGCCCACACGCAAGCCCATGAAATTCCAGCCCGACAAACCCGACGTGCAATCCATCAGCGGCTACGGGCCGGGCTGGGTAAGTGTGGCGGGTGAAAAAATCACCGCCAGCGTGGTGATTGGCTCGCGCGGCCAGCGTATTGACTGGGCCTGCCAGAGTTTTGATGACTTGACGCCCGCGCACTTTGCCGCGCTGGCGGAACAAGGGCCCGAGCTGGTGATTTTTGGCAGCGGCGAGCGCATCCGGTTTCCAAAACCGCCGTGGCTGGCACCGCTGTATGCCAGGCGCATCGGCATTGAGACCATGGGCACCCACGCCGCCTGCCGCACCTACAACATCCTGGCAGGCGAAGGGCGGGATGTGCTGCTGGCCGTGCTGATTGAAACCAAGCCGCCAGGCAACGCACCTTGAAAAGAAGCCGATGCCGCGCCCCGCAAGGTTTGACCCACACGAGCCGTGTGGGCACGCGCGCACGGGGCTGCCAGAGCCCGATTTGAAGCATTGATTTCAGGTTAAAATAGAGGCTTGCGGTGCAGGCGCAGGCTGACATTCACAACAGTTCGGTGCCTTCCATCATGTTTGACAACTCCAGCACAAGAGATTCAAGTTACATATGGCGATCGTTGTCAACAAACCCCTCCCCGAATTCGAAGCAAATGCCACCAGTGGCGTCAAAGTCTCCAACACCACCCACCTTGGTAAAACTATGGTGCTGTACTTTTACCCCAAAGACAACACACCCGGCTGCACCACCGAGGCCATGCAGTTCCGCGACAAGTACAAGGATTTTGTCAAGGCCGGTGCGAATGTGTTTGGCGTCTCGCGCGACAACATGCGCTCGCATGACGAATTCAAAACCAAGCTTGAACTGCCGTTTGAGCTGATCGCCGACACCGAAGAAAAAATGTGCCATATGTTCGGCGTGGTCAAAAACAAAATCATGTACGGCAAGAAGGTCAAGGGCATTGAACGCAGTACGTTTCTGGTAGGCGCCGATGGCCTGCTGAAAGAAGAATGGCGCGGCCTGAAGGTGCCCGGCCATGTGGACGACGTGCTCAAGGCGGTCAAAGCGCTCAAGAAAGCGGCCTGAAGGCCCACTCGACTTTTGGCTACTGCGGCGAGGTGCATAATCAACCGCATGCCGTGGACCGAAGGAGCAGCGCCCACAACAAAAGCCGCCTTGGCTCAAGGCGGCTTTTTCGCTTTTGACGGCCGCCGTTCAATGTCGCCTTCACCCATTTCCACCCATTGCCACCCAATTTCATCACGAGCCCAAACTACATGCCATTGCCACCCGCCCCCACCAAGCGCGCCGCCCTGCTCTCACAGGCCGCCTACGACGCGCCAGCACGCGGTGCGTCCCGAACCCCGAAAAAACCTGAAAAAACGCCTGAGGAACATCCCTTGGCGAGGCAGGTTCACGCCCGCGCCCCCGCTGGACATGAAGCAGCACAAAGCATAGGCCACGGGTTAGGAGACGGAGCCGGAAATCACGCCCCGGCCCGCACTGCTGCTTCGCGTGATGTGTCATCCCGTGACATGTCATCCCGTGACTTGCCGCCGCGCGCCGCGCCTGAACGCGCTGGCAGCGCGCCCGCTGCGCACTACGCGCAGGATGCGGACAGGTCTGACGCCAATCTAGCTGCCACCCCGCGCGGCGGCCGTGACGACACTTCCACACGGGCCACGCCCAAGCCCAAAAAAGGAAAATCCACAGGACCTAGCAAGCTGTTTGTGCTGGACACCAACGTGCTGATGCACGACCCGATGTGCCTGTTCCGGTTTGAGGAACATGACATCTTCCTGCCGATGATCGTGCTGGAGGAACTCGACGGCCACAAGAAGGGCATGACCGAGGTCGCCCGCAATGCGCGCCAGACCAGCCGCAGCCTGGACGCGCTGGCAGGCACCAGCGGCGCTGACATTGGGTCGGGCTTGCAGCTTGCGTCCACCGGCCACCGCGAGGCCAAAGGCAAGCTGTTTCTCCAGACCCAGACGCTCAACTACACGCTGCCCACCAGCCTGCCCCAAGGCAAGGCCGACAACCAGATTCTGGGCGTGGTGGACGCACTGCGCCTGCAAAATGCGCCGCGCGAGGTGGTGCTGGTCTCCAAAGACATCAACATGCGCGTCAAGGCGCGTGCGCTGGGCCTGGCCACCGACGATTACCAGAACGACAAAACCCTGGAAGACGGCGACCTGCTGTATGCCGGCTCCATGGCCCTACCCACCGATTTTTGGGCCACGCATGGCCAGACGGTGGAGAGCTGGCAGCAAGGCGCGCACACCTTTTACCGCATCACCGGGCCGATCGTGCCCAATCTGCTGATCAACCAGTTTGTGTTTTTTGAATCACCGGGTGAGCCGTCGCTGTATGCCCGCGTGACCGAAATCCGCGGCAAGACGGCGGTGTTCAAGACGCTGAAGGATTACAACCATTTGAAGAACGCCGTGTGGGGCGTCACCACCCGCAACCGCGAGCAGAACTTCGCCATGAACCTGCTGATGGACCCCGAGGTGGACTTTGTCACCCTCACCGGCACCGCAGGCTCGGGCAAGACGCTGATGGCACTGGCCGCAGGACTTACGCAGGTGCTGGACGACCGCCGCTACACCGAAATCATCGTCACCCGTGCCACCGTCAGCGTGGGCGAAGACATTGGGTTTTTGCCCGGCACCGAAGAAGAAAAAATGGGCCCGTGGATGGGCGCGCTGGACGACAACCTGGAGGTGCTGGGTAAAACCGACACCAATGCCGGGGAGTGGGGCCGTGCCGCCACCAGCGAGCTGATCAGGAGCCACATCAAGATCAAGAGCATGAACTTCATGCGGGGCCGAACGTTTTTGAACAAGTACGTGATCATTGACGAGGCCCAAAACCTCACGCCCAAGCAGATGAAGACGCTCATTACCCGCGCCGGGCCGGGCACTAAGATCATCTGCATGGGCAACCTGGCGCAGATTGACACGCCCTACTTGACCGAAGGCTCGTCCGGCCTGACCTTTGCCGTGGACAAATTCAAGGGCTGGCCGCACGGTGGGCACATTACCCTGGCGCGCGGCGAGCGCTCCCGGCTGGCTGACTTTGCCAGCGAAGTACTATAATTTTCATAGCTACTTACGCATATTCCACAAGCGCTAGCGGCCGATTTGATGTTCCATTCAGGAAAAAATCGGCGCAATTTGGCCTGAATTCACCAAACTGGGCTTGCGTCGGCTTTGCCGCAACCCAGCCGCCAGCTAAAAATCACCGTTGCTTCTGCTGGCCAGGCTCTCAAACTTGGTGATGTTGCGCAGGAACGCCAGTTTGGTGGTGCCGGTCGGGCCATTACGCTGCTTGGCGATGATGATCTCGGCCACGCCAGGCTCCTTGCTGTCCTTGTTGTAGTAGTCATCGCGGTAGATGAACATGATGATGTCGGCGTCCTGTTCGATGGCGCCGGACTCGCGCAAGTCGCTCATCATCGGGCGCTTGTCGGGACGTTGCTCGACGCTGCGGTTGAGCTGCGACAGCGCCAACACCGGGCATTGCAACTCCTTGGCCAGCATTTTGAGGCCACGGGAGATTTCGCCCA
>JANYJD010000098.1 GCA_025358555.1 Rhodoferax sp. | reverse complement strand
CTTCCCCGACGAATACCACCGAAAGGTCGATGACGAACGCGCCTACCCCGAGGCCTTCGTCGAGGCGCTCACCCGGGCCGGCTGGCTCGCGGCCTTGATCCCGCAGGAATACGGCGGTTCGGGCCTGGGCCTGGCCGAGGCCTCGGTGATCATGGAAGAGATCAATTTTTCGGGCGGCAATGCGGGTGCCTGCCACGGCCAGATGTACAACATGGGCACCCTGCTGCGGCACGGGTCTGCCGCTCAGAAAAAGCTTTACCTGCCAAAAATCGCCTCGGGCGAGCTGCGCCTGCAATCGATGGCCGTCACCGAGCCCACCACCGGCACCGATACGACGCAACTCAAGACCACGGCTGTGAAGCGTGGCGAACGGTATGTGGTGAATGGACAGAAGGTGTGGATCTCGCGCATCCAGCATTCCGATTTGATGATTTTGCTGGCCCGCACAACGGCGCTGGCAGACGTGAAAAAGAAGTCTGAGGGCATGTCGGTGTTCATCGTCAACCTGAAAGACGCGATCGGCCGTGGTATGACCGTGCAGCCCATCGCGAACATGGTCAACCACGAAACCAACGAAGTGTTTTTTGACAACCTTGAAATCCCGGCCCAGAACCTGATTGGCGAGGAGGGCCAGGGCTTCAGGTACATCCTGGACGGCCTGAATGCCGAGCGCACCTTGATTGCTGCCGAATGCATTGGCGATGCCTACTGGTTTGTGGACAAAGCCCGCCGCTACGCCAGCGAGCGTATCGTTTTCAAGCGCCCGATTGGCCAGAACCAGGGTGTGCAGTTTCCGATTGCCGACAGCTTCATTGAGGCCGAGGCCGCCAACCTGATGCGCTTCAAGGCCTGTGCTTTGTTTGACGCGGGCCAGCCCTGCGGGGCCGAGGCCAACATGGCAAAGTATCTGGCGGCCAAAGCCTCGTGGGAGGCCGCCAATGTGTGCCTGCAAACCCACGGCGGGTATGGCTTTGCCTGCGAATATGACATCGAGCGCAAATTCCGCGAGACCCGGCTGTACCAGGTCGCGCCGATTTCAACCAACCTGATTTACTCCTACGTGGCCGAGCATCTGCTAGGGTTGCCAAGGTCTTTCTAACCGGCAAACTCTGTCCTCAACACTTCAAGCCAAGCCAAGCCAAGCCAAGCCCAGCCAAGCCCAGCCCAGCCAAGGGATTTCGCCAATTGCGCGCCGCGCCCCGCATGGCAACATACTTGCTACATTTTTCAGGACATACCATGAATTTGAAATTCAAAGCACCGCGTCAGGCCTCACTTGGCGTGGCAACCGCCTTCACGCTGGCCGTTGCCGGGGCGCTGTGCGCACCCGCATTTGGGCAGGCGGCTTTTCCAGACCGCGCCATCAGCCTGGTGGTGCCTTTTGCTGCGGGTGGCCCGACCGACGTGGTGGCCCGCATGATCGCCATTCCCATGAGCAAAGCCCTGGGTCAAACCGTGCTGGTAGAGAACGCCGTGGGCGCAGGCGGCACCATCGCCGCCACCAAAGTGGCACGCGCCACGCCCAACGGCTACACGATTTTTATCCACCACATGGGCATGTCCACCGCGCCCGCGCTGTACAAAAAACTGCAATTTGACCCGCTCAAAGACTTTGAGTACATCGGCCAGGTGGTGGACGTGCCCATGACACTGCTGGCGCGCAAGGATTTCCCCGCCAACAACTTCAAGGAACTGGAGGCCTACCTCAAGGTCAACAAAGACAAGGTGTCGCTGGCCAATGCCGGTCTCGGCGCGGTGTCGCACCTGTGCGGCCTGCTGTTCATGACGCAGGTGGGGGTGGAACTGACCACCGTGCCGTTTTCTGGCACCGGCCCGGCCATGAACGCGCTGCTGGGCGGCCAGGTCGATCTGCTGTGCGACCAGACCACGCAAACCGTGCCGTTGATCAAGGACGGCCGAGTCAAGGTGTTTGGCGTCACCACCCTGAACCGCCTGTCTGCGTTGCCGAATGTACCCACGCTGGATGAGCAGGGCCTCAAGGGCTTTGAAGTGAAGGTGTGGCACGGCATGTACGCACCCAAGGGCACGCCCGCGCCGGTGCTTGACAAAATTGGCGCGGCTTTGCGCGTGGCCATGCAGGACCCGATGGTCAAGCAGCGTCTGGGCGACTTGAGTTCTGACATTGTGTCCGCAGAAAAAATGACGTCCGCCGGGCTCAAGAGTTACCTGGAATCCGAGATTGCCAAATGGGGGCCAGTGATAAAGAAAGCCGGGGTGTATGCCGACTGATGCATCCGAGCTGAATATTCTTCAGTGTTGAAGGATTCGCCATGATGCTGGTTAAAAGATTTCGCCTGGTCGGGATTGTTGCTGCAAGTGCCTTGCTGCTGGCATGCGCTGGCAAGCCGGATGGAGTGGCCAGTTCGACCGCAGCCACGCCAGGCAGCGCAGCCACTGGCAAACCCAGACTCATTGTCTTTCTGGTGGTGGACGGCCTGCCGCAGCGCCAGGTGCTGGCGTACCGCGACCAGCTTGTATCCGACGGGTTTAACCGATTTCTTGACCGGGGCGCCTGGTACGCCAACGCGCATTACGGCCATTCGTTCACGGTAACAGCCGCAGGGCACGCCACCATGCTCTCGGGCGCCTACCCCAACCGTACCGGCATCATCGGCAACGACTGGCGTGACCCCATGACCGGCGAGCCAGAGTACTGTACTGGTGACACGTCGGCCACCTACATCGGGCACAAGACCAGCCCGCTGGATGGCACAAGCCCAAAGAACCTGAAAGTCGAAACCGTGGGGGACGTGCTCAAGCGGGTCGATGCGCGCTCCAAGGTCATCGCCATCTCAGGCAAAGACCGGGGCGCCATCCTGCCCGCAGGCAAGCTTGGCACGGCGTACATGTACATGGGCGCCACGGGCCAGTTTGCCTCAAGCACACACTACATGAAAGAGCACCCGGCCTGGGTCAATGCGTTCAACGGCAAAAAGCCGGCTGACCGTTACTTCAAGACCCACTGGACGGCTCTGTTGCCCGAGGCCGCCTACGCCCGGTCGTTGGCCGACAACCAGCCCTGGTATGGTCCGCGCGGCGGTGGCTTGCCGATGCTGATGGGTGCCGCAGCCGATGATGGGCCGGGCCCGGCTTTTTACACCGGCCTGTTGCGCAGCCCGTTTGGGGATGTGCTGTCGCTGGAGTTTGCCCGCGCGGCCATTGCCGGTGAGGGTTTGGGCAATGACGACGCGCCCGACATACTGTCCGTCAGCCTATCGGGCCATGACTATATCAACCATATGTACAGCGCAGAATCCCGCCTGTCGCACGACCATGTGCTGCACCTCGACCGCATGTTGCAGTCGTTCTTTGCCGATCTGGACGCTACGGTGGGCAAGGACAACTACATCGCCGTGCTCACCGCTGACCATGGCTTCATGCCCGCACCTGAGCACATTGCCACGCAGGGCCAGGCCTCCGGGCGCGTCAACACCGGCCAGTTGCTGGCCCGCGTGAATGAGGGGCTGGAGAAGCGTTTTGGCCCGGCCGGATCAACGCCAGCCGCCAAATGGTTGACGGGCTTTTCAGGCTCGACTCTGTTGCTTGATAAAAAACTGATCGCGCAAAAAGGTGCGGACAACGGCGCATTGGCGAACGCCCTGGCCGAAGAAGCCCGCACGCTGTTGCTGGCTGAGCCCAGCATGGGCGCGGCCTACACCCGCCGCGAACTTGAGAGCAACAGCCGCGCTGGAGCGCCATTTTTCAGCCAAATGCGCAACGCCTGGCATACGGAAGTATCCGGAGACGTGCAGTTTGTCTTTACACCCAACTGGATGGTGGGCGTGAGCGGGCTGACTGCCACCCACGGCTCGCCACACCCCTATGACACCCAGGTACCCATCCTCATGTACGGCCCCAAATGGATCAAGCCTGGGCGCGTCGATGCACGGGTGGAGGTGGTGGATATTGCGCCCACACTGGCGCGTCTGCTGGGTGTGCCGGTACCGTCGGCCGCCGTGGGGCAGGTGTTGCCGCCAGCGGGGATTTGAACGCATAATTCCGCCACCGCCGTCATCTTGCGGCCACTGCAGAAAAGGGAGTTTGTATGAGCTTCAAAAGGCATTTGATTGCGGCAACGGCCCTGTTTTTTGCCGCATCGGGCACATTGCTTGCCCAAGACAAATGGGTGGTCGGCCATTCGGGGCCTTTAAGTGGCGGCAATGCCAAGTTTGGACGCGACATCCGCGATGGCGCCATGGCTTACTTTGCCATGCTCAATGCCTCTGGTGGCGTGCAGGGGCACCAGATTGAGCTGGTGTCGATGGACGACAAAAACGAGCGCAAGACCGCCGGTGCCAACGCCAAAACCCTGCTTGACAACAAAGACCTGGTGGCGCTGTTTGGCTTTGCATCCGCCACGTTGAGCCTGGACGCTTTGCCGCAGGCTGAGGCAAAAAAGGTGGCTTTTTTTGCGCCGTTCTCGGGCGCCAACGCCGTGCGTGTCAATAGCCCGGTGCTGTTTACCATCCGTGCCTCCTACGGCGAAGAAATGGAGAAAATCCTGAATTTCTGGACCAGCCTGGGCTTCAAGCGTGTGAGTGTTGTGCACTACGACGACGAGGTGGGCAAGCAAAACCTGGAAGTAGTGACGCAATACCTGAAGAAAATCAACCTGGTGCCGCAGTCGCTTGCCATCAAGCGAAATGCGTCCGTGGGCAAGGCCGAAGTGCAGGCGCTGCTGGCCCAGCAGCCCGAGATGGTGCTCAACACCGTGCTGTCCGGCGCTGCGGCGCAGCTGCAAAAAGAGCTGGTCGGCATGGGCCGCATGGTGCCAACGTCCAGCCTGTCATTTGTCGGGGCCGACCAGTTTGTGGCGGCCGCCGGGCCTGTGAGTGCGGGGGTGTCCATCGCGCAGGTAGTGCCCAGCCCCAGCTCCGCCGTGCCCGTCGTGCGTGAGTGTGCCAAGGCGTTGGAGGCGGCAGGCAGCAAGACCCTCATGAACACCACCCAGCTTGAGGCCTGTTTCGCGGCAAAAATACTGGCCGAAGGAATCCGTCGCGCCAAAAAACCTGTCAACGCGCAATCGGTGCTGGAGGCGCTCTCGGGCCTGGGCGCCTATGACCTGGGCGGCTTCAGCGTCAGCTTTGCCTCCAACCAGCGCCATGGCAGCAAGTTTGTGGAGTTGGCGATGGTGACCAAGGATGGGCGATTCACCCGTTGATTTGCGGCCCTCTCAAGCCAGCTCAGCAGCAAACTTCTGGGTTTTGCCGCGCAGGGCCATCGCCAGTTTTGCGCGGCGTGGTGAAACCATGTTGAGCCCGCTGCCAATGATCGGCCAGGCCGACAACACGTCATAAAGACGCGTCAGCCTGAAGCCGCCGCCCCGCTCCAGAAAGATCGAGAAGTTGTTGGCGTGGCCGTCGGTGGCCGCCATCAGCCAGAACATCAGTTGCGTTTTCACAAAGGCCAGCTTGTCTGCGCTGGCCTGGTTGCTGCCCGAGAGAAGCGCAAGGCAGTCCCGTATGCCGGGACCGGCGTCGCTTTGGTATTTGAGGTCGGCCGGCGTGCCCGTTGCCTGGCAAAAATCTTCTTGTAGAAGGCGCGCAATCCAGCGCGAGCCGTCCATCCAGCGCGTGAAACACCTGCAGCAACTAGTCAAGACTGACCGCGCCGGGGTTCTTCTCAATGTCGGCCACACACACCTGTTTCACGCCTATGCGTTGCCCCAGCGCCGCCTGCGTCAAGCCACGCGCCTTGCGAAGGGACTTGATGTGGACCGACAATTGCGCAGGCGTGTGAATGGGAAATGTTTGAAGGGTGCTCATATTTAAATCGCTTTAAAGCGATAAATGCAACATATCGTTTTTATGCAATAAAAGCAAATTATTGCAAATAAGCAATTCAATGCGCTTGGCCAATCCAGCCCGCACCAGCGCTAACATCAAGCCATCTCAACGCCATCAAGACCAGCTCCATGC
>JANYJD010000075.1 GCA_025358555.1 Rhodoferax sp. | reverse complement strand
CAGCAAATCAAGGCGCCGCTGCTGGCTGGGGAAAAAATCGAGTCCACCCTGGATGCCGCGCCCGGCAACGGTGCGCCGCTGGGCGGCATCAAGGTCATCACCGCCAGCGGCTGGTTTGCAGCGCGGCCATCGGGCACCGAGGCCATTTACAAGATTTACGCCGAAAGCTTTCAGGGCTTCAGGCACTTGCAGCGCATTTTGGACGAAGCGCAAACGATTGTGGACAAGGCGATTTCCCCCAGCTCCTGATGCAGGTCCTGTTTGGCGGATAAAGCCCAGGCTTGCCAAAGATTTCGGGAACGAGATGCTCTGGCGTTGCATCTCTTAAGAAACTTCCCCGCAGTCCTGAGAAATCGAATGTTTGACTTCATGCTGAAGGGACTGCCTGTGATGTAAGTTGAAAGCCCAATTGGTGAGCCCGGCGAGTCAGATTTTGCACCACTCTTTGGCGGTAGCGCTAACGTGCAAAACGCTGACGCGCTGGCAAAGGCGTTCTCGGGCTTGACGCCTTTGCCGCAAGCCCTGTTCAGGCAGTTCAAGCACGTCACCACCCACGCTGTTTCCTCGGCACCGGTGGCGGATGACACGCCAAACTACCCGGTGCTGCTATTTCTGGAAGGGGCCATCGGTTTTCGCCAGATGAATACATTCCAGGTCGAGGCGTTGGTGTCGCGGGGCTACATCGTGGTGGGCCTTGACCAGCTGTACACCCCAGCAGCGGTCGTGTTCCCGATGGGCGCTCGGTGGGCGCGTTGCCGTTGGCGCAGATGATGCCCCTGATCCACCAGAGCTACAGCCCGGTGGCGATGCCACCCACATTGAACGACCGTGCGCTTGAGAAAGGCATCGTCCCTTACCTCGCGCAAGATGTCAGCTTCACGCTCAATCCAAATCAACCTGACGGACGTCCCGTTGTGGTCGCCTGCCTTGCGATGGCTGCAAGTCATCGGACCGATTGATGCACAGCGGGCGCATGCCATCACCAACGCCTATTCATTGGCGTTCTTCAACCGGCACTTGCTGGGCCGCGCAGACATACTGCTTGATGGGCCAGCCAGTCAATACTCTGACGGGCTGTTCGATTCGCGCCAGCCTTGACCTTGATATTGTCCGAACCATCAAGCCGCGTCCACCACGGCATTGAGGCCTGCCGTCGCCATCTGCGCGCGCAGCGACGCCAGCTCATCCAGCAGTTGCAGGGCGAGCGCGGCGCCTGGCAAATTGACGTCCAGGTCGTGTTGCAGCCGCCAGGCCACCTTGGTATGGCGCACGTGCACGATGTTGAACCGCCAGGCCTCGGGCGCGCTGGAGCTGCCGGCCACGACTGCGGGGACGATGATGCCTTCTTGCACCAACTCCACAATGTAGCCCGTGTGCACGGCGCAGGTGCGGCACAGCTCGTCCAGGGTGAGCTGGTTGGGTTGCAGTGTGTCGGTGCTCATGCTTTGGCTCCTAGGTTGGCGCGCGGCGCGAAGCTTTTGAATTGCTCGGCCATGCTGCGGTAAAAGGCTTGCCCCGCCTCGTCTGCGGCGGGCGGTGCGGCAATTTTCAAAACAAAATAAAAGTCGCCCGGCGCGGCCGAAGGAATGCCACGGCCCTTCAGGCGCAGCTTGCGGCCTTCGACGGAGCCTGCGGGTATTTTCAGTTCTACCGTCCCGCTGGGCGTGGGCACCTCAATTGACGCGCCCAGTGCGGCCTCCCATGGGGCTACCGGCAAGTCCAGGTACACGTCGTGCTGGTCCACACGGTAGTGGGCGTGGGGTTTGAAGCTGACCTCCAGGTACAGGTCGCCCGGCTTGCCGTCGCCCATGCCGGGGCCGCCTTGCCCGGCCAGGCGTATGTGCTGGCCAGCACGCACGCCTTTTGGGATTTTGAACTCAACCTCGTGGTTCTTGACGGTGACGCCGCCCTCTGCATCCATCGTGGGCACGCCCAGGCTGATGCGGCGCTCGCCACCGTGGTAGGCCTCTTCAAGGTCAATCTGGATTTTGGCGTGGCTGTCTTCGCCGTTGGCGTTGAATGCCCGCTGGCGTCCGCGGTCAGCACCGCGTGAACCACGACTGGGCGCTTCATCAAAACCCCGGCGGAACAGCGATTCAAAAAAGTCACTGTACTCAGCCGATTCACGCTCAGAAAAACCTTTTCCAGCGGTCTCGAAACCGGCGTTCCATTCGGGCGGCGGCCTGAAGTCCTGGCCCTCTTTCCAGTTGGCGCCCAACTGGTCGTAGGCGGCGCGTTTCTCGGAGTTTTTTAGCACCTCGTAAGCCTCGCCCACTTCCTTGAAGCGGGCCTCGGCGTTGGGCTCTTTGCTCACGTCAGGGTGGTACTTGCGCGCCAGCACGCGGTGCGCGCGCTTGATCTCGTCTTGTGTGGCCGTGCGCTGCAGGCCCATGATTTTGTAATAGTCGTTGTACTTCACCCAAACCTCCCGGCAAAGAAGATACTGTACTACCGCGCACCGCTTCAGCCCGATATTGGGGAATCGCCATGAACGAACGAATTACCCAATTGCTGGCCCAGATAGCGACGCTGGAAGACGAACTGC